>NZ_JBNCOG010000030.1:0-46821 GCF_051280745.1 Nocardioides ureilyticus
CCGCGGGCGCGCACGAGGTCGACGATCCGGGCGTCGAGCCCTTCGCAGGCCACCAGGCCACCGCGGCCGACGCCGGCCGCCGCGTCGACCGGGCGGCCGCAGGCGGCGAGGATCGCGGGCACGGCGTCGGCGGCCTCGACCATGGAGGGGTAGCCCAGGACCAGGAGCTGGCGCGGGGTCTCCTCGACCAGCCGCACCGTCGCCTGCCGCACGACCGCGAGCGTCCCCTCGCTGCCGGCGAGGAACCGGTCGACCGAGCGGCGCTCGGGCAGCAGGTGCTCCATCGAGTAGCCGCTGACCTGCCGGGAGAACCGGCCGAAGCTGGTCCGGACGTGGCTCAGGTGCTGCTCGGCCAGCGCCGCCAGCCGGGCGGGCACGTCGTCGGCGGCCGAGCCCCAGATCGGGTCGATCGCGACCACGTTGTCGGAGGTGCGGCCGTAGCCGAGCGCCCGCGAGCCGCAGGCGTTGTTGCCGATCATCCCGCCGATGGTGCAGCGCGTGTGGGTCGAGGGGTCAGGGCCGAAGCGCAGGCCGTGCGGAGCCGCGGCCCGCTGGAGCTGGGCGTGGACCACGCCCGGCTCGACCACCGCGGTCCGCGCCTCGCGGTCGATGGAGACGACACGGTTGAGGTGCTTGACGGTGTCGACGACCAGCCCGCGCCCGACGGCGTTGCCGGCGATCGAGGTCCCCGCGCCACGCATCGTCAGCGGCACCCCGACGGTCCGGGCGACGTCGACGACGGCCAGCAGCTCGTCCCCGTCGCGGGGGCGCACCACCGCCTGCGGCACGACCCGGTAGAGCGAGGCGTCGGAAGAGTAGAGCGCGCGGGTCAGCGTCGAGTCGTCGGCGTCGGTGACGCCGCGGCGACGGAGCTCCGCGAGAAGGTCGGCCGTCGGGGCGGCGCCGGAGTCGGTCACCAGTGCTCCATCGACCCGCGGAAGACCGCCGCCAGGTCCTCGCCGGTCACCTCCCGCGGCGCGGTCGCCAGCAGCCGCTGCTGCTTGAGGGCGCCGTCGACGAGCGGGTCGACGTCGGCGTCGCCGTACCCGACCTCGGCCAGGCCGTTCGGGATGCCGATGTCGCGCATCAGCCGGGCCAGGACACCCGGCAGCACGTCGGGGCCGTCAGCCAGGTCGGCGTCCGGCTCCAGGAGGCGCGCGGCGCGCAGGTGCCGCTGCGGGTCGGCCTCGAAGGTGAACCGGAAGGCCTCCGGCGCGGTGAGCGAGACGGCCATGCCGTGCGGCACGATCGGCTCCTCGGGCGGGTAGCCCTCGGGGCGGAACTCGCGGACCCGCCCCGCGATCGGGTAGGCGTTCGCGTGCGGGATGTGGACGCCGGCGTTGCCGAAGCCGAGCCCGGCGAAGGTCGCCGCCAGTGCCATCTGCTCGCGCGCGTCGGCGTCGTCGCCGTCGCGCACGGCCGCGCGGAACGCGCCGGCCAGCAGGGAGAGCGCCTTCTCCGACCACATGTCGGCCACCGGGTTGGCGCCGCAGTACGGCACCCGCTGCTCGGGCTGCTTGGCGTCGAAGTCGGCGTACCAGCGGGCGGTGTAGCTCTCCAGCGCGTGGCAGAGGATGTCCATCCCCGAGGCCGCCGTCACCATGGCCGGCTGGCTCATCGTCAACGCGGGGTCGACGACCGCCAGGGTCGGGCGCAGCGCCGGGTGGCTGATCCCGGTCTTGACGTGCAGGGCCAGCACGTCGAGCACGCAGATGGTCGTGCTCTCCGAGCCGGTGCCGGTCGTCGTCGGCACGGCCACCAGCGGCAGGAGCGGGCGGCTCGGCGCCTGCGCCTTGCCCACGGGCGCGTTGATGTAGTCCATCAGCTCGCCGGGGTTGGTGGTGAGCAGGTTGACCGCCTTGGCGGTGTCGATCGCGGACCCGCCGCCGACGGCGACGATCGCCTCGAAGGGGCCGGCGTCGCGGGCGAAGTCGATCGCCGCGGTGAGCGAGGCGTCGGTCGGCTCCACGTGCACGGCGTCGTACGTCGTGACGTCCAGGCCGCGGGCGGCGAGCTGGTCGGCGATCCGCGCCGGGTGGCCGGTCGCGGCGACACCCGGGTCGGTGACCAGCAGCACCCGGCGGGCGCCGTACGTCGTGAGGTCGTGGCCGATCTCGGCGGAGGCACCGGTGCCGAACTTCAGCGCAGGAGCGGCGTAGGTGAAGACAGTCTCGGACACCGGGCAACGATATCGGCCCCTGCCACGGGTCCTGCCGAGCGCCCGCGGTGCGGGCTGCGAGGCGAGCCGGTCAGCGGCCCGGGCCGGCAGCGTCGAGCGCGGCGCGCACCAGCGGGTGGACCGGCACCGAGCCGTCGGCGACCGCGGCCAGCGGCACCCACGCGGCGGCGTCGCTCGTGCCGGCCTCCTCGGCGACCGGCTGGGCCGGCGCCCCTCCCGCCGCACCGGTGAGCACGCCCTCGAAGACAAGCTGGATGCCGTGGAAGTCCTCGTCGCGACCGGACGGCGCGGTGCCGCGGATCGACTCGTCCGCGACGTGCAGCACGCGGCCGATCGCGACCTCGAGCCCGGTCTCCTCGCGGGTCTCACGGGCGGCGGCCACCGCCGGGCTCTCCCCGTGCTCGACCCCGCCGCCGGGCAGCGCCCACAGGCCCGTGTGGAAGCCGGCCGGGGAGACCCGGGAGAGCAGCACCTCGCCGTCGCGGAGCACCAGGGCGTACGCCGCGGTGCGCTGCAGGCGCGCCGGCCGGTGCCCGGCCAGCGCCTCGACGACGACCGGGCTGACCGGGACGGCCCCCGACACCACGTCGGCCACCGGCCACCAGCGCGCGTCCACGGTCGTCCCGCCGACCTCGACCACCCGCGGCGCGGGCGCGTCGACCGGCACGTGCCCGTCGTAGACCAGCCGCACGGAGTGCACGTCGGCCCGCCGGCCGTTCCACTGGGCGTCACGCCGGCGCCCGCTGAGCACCCGGGCGGCCTCGCCCACGGTCACCTCGAGACCGGTCTCCTCACGGAACTCGCGGACCACCGCGTCCCGGGGGTCCTCGCCGTGGTCGACGCCGCCTCCCGGCAGGGTCCAGACCTCGTCGCGGGTGATGCGCGGCGCGAGCCGGGTGAGCAGGACCTCGCCGTCGCGGAGGACGACGGCGTACGCCGCCAGCCGCTGCAGCCGGCGCCGCTCGCGGCGTTCGCCCCGGCTGCGCTCACCCCGACCGCGGTCACCTCGGCCACGGTCGCCCTTCCTGCGCTCACCCTTGCCGCGCTCACCTTTGCTGCGCTCACCCACGACGCCCACCGGTTCCCATGGCTCAGGAGAACGGCGGCCGGTGGTCGAGGGTGATCGAGCGCCGACCGGCCCAGCGCCAGACCCGTGCGGCACGGTCGCGGTCCTCGTCGGTCACCAGGTTGCCCATCCAGCGCAGCGCCAGCGTCATCAGCCAGTCCGAGCGCATGCCCGCCGGGCCGAAGGTCGGGAGGACCCGCGGCACCGTGACCAGGCCCGCGAGCCGGCGGGCGATGGAGAACGCCTCGCCGTAGTGCTCGCGCAGCAGCGCCGGCCACACCACCGAGAGGTCGCGGTGCTCGCTCATCACCTCGGCCAGCAGCCGGCCGCTCTCCAGGCCGTAATCGATGCCCTCGCCGTTGAGCGGGTTCACGCACCCGGCGGCGTCGCCGATGAGCGCCCAGTTGCGGCCGGCGACGTGGGAGACGGCACCGCCCATCGGGAGCAGCGCCGAGGTCTTGGCCCGCAGGTCACCCGTGAGCGCGAAGTCCTCGCGGCGCTGCTCGGCGTAGAAGTCCATGAGCGGCTTGATGGCGACGTTCGCCGGCCGCTTCGAGGTCGCCAGCGTGCCGACGCCGAGGTTCACCTCGCCGTTGCCGAGCGGGAAGATCCACCCGTAGCCGCTGAGCACCGCACCCTCGGCGTCGCGCAGCTCGAGGTGCGAGGAGATCCACGGGTCGTCGCTCATGCCGGAGCCGACGTAGGACCGGCCGGCGACGCCGTAGACGGTGTCGCGGTGCCACTCCCGGCCGAGCACCTTGCCCAGGGGCGAGCGGACCCCGTCGGCCACCACCAGGCGGTCGCAGGCGACCTCGAACCGCTCGTCGCCGCGCTGCAGCACGACCGCCGCCACCCGGTCGCCGTCGCGGCGCACGTCGACCGCGCGGGTCCCGTCGAGGGCCAGCGCACCCGCCTTGATCGCGGTGGTCCGCAGGTGGTCGTCCAGCTCGGTGCGGGCGACCGCCGACCCCCAGCCGGGCAGCCCCGTGCCGGACTCCCCCGGCCCCGGCCACGGCAGCAGCAGGGTCTGCCCGAAGCCGTGGGCGCGCAGGCCCTGGTTGACCGTGTGCGCGCGCAGCCACTCCTCGAGGCCGAGCCGCGACAGCTCGGCGATCGCGCGCGGCGTCAGCCCGTCGCCGCAGGTCTTGTCACGCGGGAAGACCGCCGCGTCGACGACCAGCACGTCCGCCCCACCGCGAGCCGCCCACGCGGCTGCGGCGGAGCCAGCGGGGCCGGCTCCGACCACGAGGACGTCGGTGCGGGTCGGTGTCGTGCTCACCTCCCGATTCTCGCAGGCGGCCGGTGACCGCCGGCAGCCGGAGCGGCGCGGTCAGGCCGGCGCCTCCTCAGGGGGCAGGTAGCGGCGCGGCGCGGCGTCGTACTCCTCGGAGTCGGTGAACATCCCCTTCTCGACGTCGAAGTCCCGGCCGGTGTTGTCGACCTCGACGTCGTCGGGCCGGTTCGCCGGGTCCAACCGCTCCTGGCGCTCGGCCTCGACCTGCTCGATCGACTCCTCCGGCCGGTCGGCCAGCTCGTCGCGTCCCTCGTCCACCATGGCCGGTCCTCCTGTTCGGGGCCATCCATGGGACCACCTCGACGGGTCCGGCGTCGAGGGCTTCCCGGCGGATCTCGACACGCCAACGCCCCGCCCACGCAAGCGTGGACGGGGCGTTGGCTCGCTCGATCTGGTTCGTCAGACCAGAGCTGAGCTTCGCTCAGCTCTGGTACGAACCAAAGTCGAAGTCGTCGAGGGCGAC
Source organism: Nocardioides ureilyticus (assembly GCF_051280745.1). Classification (NCBI taxonomy): domain Bacteria; kingdom Bacillati; phylum Actinomycetota; class Actinomycetes; order Propionibacteriales; family Nocardioidaceae; genus Nocardioides; species Nocardioides ureilyticus. Next base: position 5,003 of record NZ_JBNCOG010000030.1, read on the forward strand.
GGCCTGGCCGCCGCTCCCGCCGAACTCGTAGTCGTAGGAATCGTAGCCGGTGACGGAGTACGCCGCGGCGCGGGCCTCCTCGGTGGGCTCCACCCGGATGTTGCGGTACCGCTCGAGGCCGGTACCAGCCGGGATCAGCTTGCCGATGATCACGTTCTCCTTCAGACCGCGCAGGGAGTCCGAGCGGCCGTGGATCGCTGCGTCGGTGAGGACGCGGGTGGTCTCCTGGAAGGAGGCCGCCGACAGCCACGACTCGGTCGCCAGCGAGGCCTTGGTGATGCCCATGAGCACCGGGCGACCCGAGGCCGGCGTGCCGCCCTCGGAGACCACGCGCCGGTTCTCCTCCTCGAAGATCACGCGGTCGACGAGGTCGGACGGCAGCAGGTTGGTGTCACCCGACTCGATGACCGTCACCCGGCGCAGCATCTGCCGGACGATGATCTCGATGTGCTTGTCGTGGATCGCCACGCCCTGCGAGCGGTACACGTTCTGCACCTCGTCCACCAGGTGCTCCTGCGCCTTGCGGACGCCCAGGATCCGCAGGACGTCCTGCGGGTCGGGCGTGCCCGAGGTCAGGTGGTGCCCGACCTCGATGTGCTCACCGTCGGCCACGTTGAGGCGCGAGCGCTTCGACACGGCGTACTCCTGGACCTCGGAGCCGTCGTCGGGGGTGACCAGGACCTTGCGGGCCTTGTCGGTCTCCTCGATCTCGACCCGGCCGGCCGCCTCGGCGATCGGCGTACGGCCCTTGGGCGAGCGGGCCTCGAAGAGCTCGACCACACGGGGCAGACCCTGCGTGATGTCGTCCGCGGAGGCCACACCGCCGGTGTGGAAGGTACGCATCGTCAGCTGCGTGCCCGGCTCACCGATCGACTGGGCGGCGATGATGCCGACCGCCTCGCCGATGTCGACGAGCTTGCCGGTGGCCAGCGAACGGCCGTAGCACTTCGCGCAGGTACCGGTGCGGGCGTCGCAGGTCAGCACGGAGCGGACCTTGACCTCCTCGATGCCGGCCGCGATGAGCTCGCCGATCTTGACGTCGCCGAGGTCGCCGCCCGCCTCGACCAGCACGTCGCCGGTCTCGGGGTGGGTGACCTCGACGGCGGCCGAGCGGGCGTACGCAGCGGTCTCGGCGTTCTCCGCCTTGACCACGACGCCGTCCTCGCGGCGCTCGCCGATCCGCTTGGGCAGACCGCGCTCGGTGCCGCAGTCGTCCTCGCGGATGATGACGTCCTGGGAGACGTCCACCAGACGACGGGTCAGGTAGCCCGAGTCGGCGGTCCGCAGCGCGGTGTCCGCCAGACCCTTGCGGGCACCGTGCGTCGCGATGAAGTACTCCAGGACGGTCAGGCCCTCGCGGAAGTTCGACTTGATCGGGCGCGGGATGATCTCGCCCTTCGGGTTGGCCACCAGGCCACGCATGGCGGCGACCTGCCGGATCTGGTTCATGTTTCCGGAGGCACCCGAGTCGACCATCATGTAGATCGGGTTGGCGCGGTCGAAGTTCTTCTCCATCGCCTTGCCGACCTCGTTGGAGGCCTCGGTCCAGATCTCGATGAGCTCCTGGCGGCGCTCGTCGTCGGTGACCAGACCGCGCTCGAACTGCTTCTGGACCTTCGCCGCCTGGGCCTCGTAGCCGGAGAGGATCTCCTGCTTGTCGGCCGGGGTGACGACGTCCTCGATCGAGACGGTGACGCCCGAGAAGGTCGCCCAGCGGAAGCCGGTGTCCTTCAGCGCGTCGAGCGACGCGGCGACCTCGACCTTGGTGTAGCGCTCGGCGAGGTCGTTGACGATCGCGCCGAGGGCCTTCTTGCCCACCTCGTAGTTCACGAACGGGTAGTCGGCCGGCAGGGTGTCGTTGAAGAGCACCCGGCCCAAGGTGGTGTCGAGCGTGATCGCCCGGCCCTCCTCGACGTCCATGCCCCAGTCCAGCGGCGGCACGACGTCGTCGAGGCGGACCTTGATCCGCGACTGGACCGAGATCTCGCCGCGGTCGAAGGCCATGATCGCCTCGGCCGGCGAGGAGAACGCGCGGCCCTCGCCCGGCTCGCCCTCACGGTCGGTGGTGAGGAAGAACAGGCCGATGATCATGTCCTGCGTCGGCATGGTCACGGGGCGACCGTCCGACGGCTTCAGGATGTTGTTCGTCGACAGCATCAGGATCCGGGCCTCGGCCTGCGCCTCCGCGGAGAGCGGCAGGTGGACGGCCATCTGGTCGCCGTCGAAGTCGGCGTTGAACGCCGAGCAGACGAGCGGGTGGATCTGGATGGCCTTGCCCTCGATCAGCTGCGGCTCGAAGGCCTGGATGCCGAGGCGGTGCAGGGTGGGTGCACGGTTCAGCAGCACCGGGTGCTCGGTGATGACCTCCTCGAGCACGTCCCACACGACCGGGCGCGCGCGCTCGACCATCCGCTTGGCGGACTTGATGTTCTGCGCGTGCGAGAGGTCGACGAGCCGCTTCATCACGAACGGCTTGAACAGCTCCAGCGCCATCTGCTTGGGCAGACCGCACTGGTGCAGCTTCAGCTGCGGACCCGACACGATGACCGAACGGCCCGAGTAGTCCACGCGCTTGCCGAGCAGGTTCTGGCGGAAGCGACCCTGCTTGCCCTTGAGCATGTCCGAGAGCGACTTCAGCGGCCGGTTGCCCGGGCCGGTGACCGGACGACCACGGCGACCGTTGTCGAACAGCGAGTCGACGGCCTCCTGGAGCATCCGCTTCTCGTTGTTGACGATGATCTCGGGGGCACCGAGGTCGAGCAGCCGCTTGAGGCGGTTGTTGCGGTTGATGACGCGGCGGTACAGGTCGTTGAGGTCGGAGGTCGCGAAGCGGCCACCGTCGAGCTGCACCATCGGCCGCAGGTCCGGCGGGATGACCGGGACGGCGTCGAGCACCATGCCCTGCGGCTTGTTGCCGGTCTTGCGGAAGGCGTCGACCACCTTGAGGCGCTTCAGCGCACGGACCTTCTTCTGGCCCTTGCCGTTGGCGATGGTGTCGCGCAGCGACTCGATCTCGGCGGCGATGTCGAAGGACTCGAGGCGCTTCTGGATCGCCGTGGCGCCCATGTGGCCCTCGAAGTACTTGCCGAACCAGTTCTTCATCTCGCGGTAGAGCATCTCGTCGCCCATGAGGTCCTGGACCTTGAGCGACTTGAAGGTGCTCCACACCTCGTCGAGGCGCGCGACCTCGGTCTCGCCGCGCTTGCGGATCTGCGCCATCTCGCGCTCGGCGCCGTCCTTGACCTTGCGGCGCTGGTCGGCCTTGGCACCCTCGGCCTCGAGGGCCGCGAGGTCCTCCTCGAGCTTCTTGGCGCGGTCGGCGAGGGCGGTCTCGACGCGGTTGTTCAACCGGTCGCGCTCCATGCCGACCTTGCCCTCGAGCGAGGCGAGGTCGCGGTGGCGGGCGTCCTCGTCGACCGAGGTGATCATGTAGGCCGCGAAGTAGATGACCTTCTCGAGGTCCTTCGGCGCCAGGTCGAGCAGGTAGCCGAGCCGGCTGGGCACACCCTTGAAGTACCAGATGTGGGTGACGGGCGCGGCCAGCTCGATGTGGCCCATGCGCTCGCGGCGCACCTTGGACCGGGTCACCTCGACGCCGCAGCGCTCGCAGATGATGCCCTTGAAGCGGACGCGCTTGTACTTGCCGCAGTAGCACTCCCAGTCCCGGGTGGGACCGAAGATCTTCTCGCAGAAGAGGCCGTCACGCTCGGGCTTGAGCGTGCGGTAGTTGATGGTCTCCGGCTTCTTGACCTCGCCGTGGCTCCACGTGCGGATGTCGTCCGCGGTGGCCAGGCCGATCTGGAGCTGGTCGAAGAAGTTCACATCGAGCACGATGGCTGTTGTCCTTCGTTAGTTGCTGAAAATCAAGACTTGGACCGATCGACCCCGATCCGGCGGCCGTGACCACCGGATCGGGGTCCCCGCGAAGTTCTCGAGCGAAGCGATGAGAACTTCGTGGGGTGATCAGACTTCTTCGACGGAGCTGGGCTCGCGGCGCGACAGGTCGATCCCGAGCTCCTCGGCGGCACGGAAGACGTCCTCCTCCGCGTCGCGCAGCTCGATCTGCGACCCGTCCTGGCTGAGCACCTCGACGTTGAGGCAGAGCGACTGCATCTCCTTGACGAGCACCTTGAACGACTCCGGGATGCCCGAGTCGGGGATGTTCTCGCCCTTGACGATCGCCTCGTAGACCTTGACGCGACCGGGCACGTCGTCGGACTTGATCGTGAGCAGCTCCTGCAGGGCGTAGGCGGCGCCGTACGCCTCCATCGCCCAGACCTCCATCTCGCCGAACCGCTGGCCACCGAACTGGGCCTTGCCGCCCAGGGGCTGCTGCGTGATCATCGAGTAGGGGCCGGTGCTGCGCGCGTGGATCTTGTCGTCCACGAGGTGGTGCAGCTTGAGGATGTACATGTAGCCGACCGAGACCGGGTCCGGGAACGGCTCGCCGGAGCGGCCGTCGAACAGGTGCGCCTTGCCGGACTCGTCGATCATCCGCACGCCGTCGCGGTTGGGGATCGTCGAGCCGAGCAGCCCGGTGATCTCGTCCTCGCGGGCACCGTCGAACACCGGGGTCGCGACCTTGGTGTTCGGCTCGGCCTTGTCCACGCCGATCTTGATGAGGCGCTGCTTCCAGTCGGAGCTGTCCGGGTCCCCGGAGAGGTTGAGGTCCCAACCCTGCTTGGCGAGCCAGCCCAGGTGGAGCTCGAGGATCTGGCCGATGTTCATCCGTCGCGGCACGCCGAGCGGGTTGAGCACGACGTCGACCGGGGTGCCGTCCTCCATGAACGGCATGTCCTCGATCGGCAGGATCTTCGCGATGACGCCCTTGTTGCCGTGGCGACCGGCGAGCTTGTCGCCGACGGAGATCTTGCGCTTCTGCGCGACGTAGACGCGGACCAGCTGGTTCACGCCCGGCGGCAGCTCGTCGCCCTCCTCGCGGTCGAAGACCCGGACGCCGATGACGGTGCCGGACTCGCCGTGCGGGACCTTCATCGAGGTGTCGCGCACCTCGCGCGCCTTCTCGCCGAAGATCGCGCGGAGCAGGCGCTCCTCGGGGGTCAGCTCGGTCTCGCCCTTGGGCGTCACCTTGCCGACGAGGATGTCACCGGTGGTGACCTCGGCGCCGATGCGGATGATGCCGCGCTCGTCGAGGTCGGCCAGCATCTCCTCGGAGACGTTCGGGATGTCCCGGGTGATCTCCTCGGGGCCCAGCTTGGTGTCGCGGGCGTCGACCTCGTGCTCCTCGATGTGGATCGAGGTGAGGACGTCCTCCTGCACCAGGCGCTGGCTGAGGATGATCGCGTCCTCGTAGTTGTGGCCCTGCCACGGCATGAACGCCACGAGCAGGTTGGTGCCCAGCGCCATCTCGGCGTCGTCGGTGCAGGGACCGTCCGCGATCGGGCTGCCGGCCTCGAGCCGGTCGCCCACGCTCACCAGCGGACGCTGGTTGATGCAGGTGCCCTGGTTGGACCGGCGGAACTTCGCGAGGCGGTACGTCGAGTAGCTGCCGTCGTCGTTCATCGTCTCGACGGCGTCGGCGGAGACCTCCTTGACGACACCGGCCTTGTCGGCGGTGACCACGTCGCCGGCGTCGACCGCGGCGCGGTACTCCATGCCGGTGCCGACCAGCGGCGAGTCGCTCGTGATGAGCGGCACGGCCTGGCGCTGCATGTTGGCGCCCATGAGCGCGCGGTTGGCGTCGTCGTGCTCGAGGAACGGGATCAGCGCGGTGGCGACCGAGACCATCTGCCGCGGCGAGACGTCCATGTAGTCGATCTCGCCGGCCAGGGTCTCCGAGACCTCCGCGTCGCGCTGTCGGACCAGCACGCGCTCGTTGACGAAGCGCATGTCGTCGTCGAGAGCCGCGTTGGCCTGCGCGATGACGAAGCGGTCCTCGTCGTCGGCGGTCAGGTAGTCGATCTGGTCGGTGACCTGGCCGTCGACGACCTTCCGGTACGGCGTCTCGACGAAGCCGAACGGGTTGATCCGCCCGAACGACGCGAGCGAGCCGATCAGGCCGATGTTCGGGCCTTCGGGGGTCTCGATCGGGCACATCCGGCCGTAGTGCGACGGGTGGACGTCCCGGACCTCCATGCCCGCACGGTCACGGGAGAGACCACCGGGGCCGAGCGCGGAGAGACGCCGCTTGTGCGTCAGCCCCGCGATCGGGTTGGTCTGGTCCATGAACTGCGAGAGCTGGGAGGTGCCGAAGAACTCCTTCAGCGCCGCCACCACGGGTCGGATGTTGATCAGCGACTGCGGCGTGATCGCCTCGACGTCCTGGGTCGTCATCCGCTCGCGGACCACGCGCTCCATGCGCGCCAGACCGGTGCGGAGCTGGTTCTGGATCAGCTCGCCGACGGTGCGCATCCGGCGGTTGCCGAAGTGGTCGATGTCGTCGGCCGCGATCTCGAGGGCGCCCTGCGGCGCCTCGACCTGCTCCTGGCCGTCGTGCAGCGCGACGATGTACTTGATCGCAGCGACGATGTCGTCGATCGTCAGCGTCTGCTGGTCGAACGCCTCGGTCAGCCCCAGCTTCTTGTTGATCTTGTAGCGACCGACCTTGGCCAGGTCGTAGCGCTTGGGGTTGAAGTAGTAGTTGTTGAGCAGCGTCTGCGCCGCCTCGCGCGTCGGCGGCTCGCCCGGGCGCAGCTTGCGGTAGATGTCGAGCAGCGCGTCGTCCTGCGCCTGGGTGTGGTCCTTCTCCAGGGTCAGCTCGATCGACTCGTAGACGGTGCCGTCGGGGCGACGGAACTCCTCGAGGATCTGCTCGGTGGTGAGGCCGAGCGCCTTGAGGAGCACGGTGACGTTCTGCTTGCGCTTGCGGTCGAGGCGGACCCCGACGAGGTCGCGCTTGTCGATCTCGAACTCCAGCCACGCACCGCGGCTGGGGATCATCTTGGCGGTGTAGATGTCCTTGTCGGACGTCTTGTCGGCCGCACGCTCGAAGTACACGCCGGGGCTGCGCACCAGCTGCGAGACGACGACGCGCTCGGTGCCGTTGATGATGAAGGTGCCCTTGTCGGTCATGAGCGGGAAGTCGCCCATGAAGACCGTCTGGCCCTTGATCTCACCGGTGTCGTTGTTGGTGAACTCCGCCGAGACGTAGAGCGGAGCGGAGTAGGTGAAGTCCTTCTCCTTGCACTCGTCGACGGTGTACTTCGGGTCGTAGAAGACCGGGTTCTCGAACGAGAGCGACATGGTCTCGGAGAAGTCCTCGATCGGCGAGATCTCCTCGAAGATCTCCTGCAGACCGGACTTGCTCGAGACGTCCTCGCCCTCGGCGCGCCGGCGCTCGACGGCGGCGTTCCACTTGTCGTTGCCGATCAGCCAGTCGAAGCTGTCGGTCTGGAGGGAGAGGAGCTGCGGGACCTCGATCGGGTCCTGGATCTTGTTGAACGAGATGCGGCGGGGGTTGCCAGAGGTGGTGCGCGCGGCCAAGAGGTGTCCTTCGAGGATCGCTGCCAGAGTGGCGCCATCGCCCCCCACTAGCTGGGCCACCGGGCAGGCCGAGCTGCATCTGAGGGCAGGCGCAAAGCGCTACGATACCCCACAAGTGGGCGCGTCACAATACCGGACACCGGCTCCGGGTTTCCGGGAACCGCGCACCTCGTGCGTCAGACGATGATGCGCCGTGCCGGCGCCCCGGTCAAGCACCCCGGCCGAGCCGCGCCGACCCGGCGGACCGGTGCCCCGGCGCGGGGCCCCTCAGTCCTGCAGGGGCGTCGTGCTCAGCTGGTCGACCAGCCAGTCGTCGCCGACCTTCTCCATCGTCACGGTGACCTGGTCCTTGTAGATCGTCGGCTCCTCCTCGCCGCGCCGGATGGTCGGGCGGTCCACGAAGAGCAGCACCTGCACCCGGTCGGTGTCGGCCCGGACGATCCCGGAGGCCAGGACCTCCGCCTCGACGACCACCTCGAGGTCGTCGGCCGACTCCTCGAGCACCGCGAAGAGCTTCTCGTACTCCGCGCCGTACTCCTCGGTCAGGTAGGACAGCGCGGCCGTCCGGTCCTCCGCCATCGTGCGGTGGTCGTAGGAGATCAGCGGCACGACGGCGCGCTCCGCGACCGCCTGGGCCGCCCGGGCCGCGTCCTCGACCGACTCCTCCGTGGTGGCGAACTCGGCTCGCCACAGCACCGCGGCCGCGACCACCGACGCCAGCGCGAGCAGCGCCGCCACACCGATCAGCCAGGCCGGCACCGACCGTCGCGGCCCGGCAGCGGCTCCGGCGGCCGCAGGAGCAGCAGCCGGCTCCGGGCCCACCTCGGGCCCGGCACCAGCGGTCGCCTCCGGCTCGGCCTCGGCTTCCGCCTCCAGGGTCGCGTCGTGGGCCGCGCGGCGCTCGGGGTCGAGGAGCACCTCGGCCGCCTGGTTGGCGGCGCGGAAGCGCCGGTCGGACGGGTCGAGGTCGGCGATCGCCGCCTTCCACGCCCGGCGGACCTCCGCCTCGGACGCCGTCGGGTCGATCCCGAGGACGTCGTACCAGCTCGGGGTCACGGGGTCTGCTCCTCCTCGGCGGTGACCGGCGAGAAGTCGTCGACCAGCCACTCGCCGTCGGTGCGGACCAGCTCGACCTCCACCCGGAAGGACTGCGGTTCGGTCTCGACCCGCTCGCCCTCCTCGGCGTTCTTGCCGCGCGCCGGATAGCTGTTGGTGAAGGCGCCCGCGACGAGCACCGTGGCCCGGCCCTCCTCGAGCTCGGAGACCCCGGTGGAGAAGACCTCGGCGGTGCGCTCGATGCCCGCTTGGGCGACGGTCTGCTCCGCGGCCGTCACGCCCTGGAGGAAGGACGTCTCGAACTTGTCGGTCATCACGTCGGTGACCAGGTCCCGGTACTCCGGCATCTGGTCGCCCTCGAGGAGGTCGGGGCCGTAGGTGTTCACCCGGAGCATGAACTGGCGCGCCTGCGACATGACGGCCTCCCGGCGCTGCTGGGTCTCGGCGGCGTCACCGCCCACCCCGGAAGCGGCCAGCACGGCGATCACGGCCGAGCCGATCACGCCGGCCAGGAAGACGACGACGAGGCCGGTGAGCAGCGCGAACCGGAAGCGCGTGGAGCTCACTCCTGCGGCGCCGCGAGGGGTTGCAGGAACAGCCACTTCCACGAGTCCTTCCCCAGCGTCGAGGGCGCCACGGTACCGGGCTGCTCCAGCGCCGGGTCGACCCGATCGCCCCACGCCAGCTCGCCGGTCTCCTGGTCGTACGACGCGACGACGGGCGCGCGGTAGGTCGCCCCCGGCTTCTTGTCCAGGTGCTGGGCGCCACGGGCGTTGCTGACCGCGGCGGGCTCGGTGCACCGGGCGTCCATGTTCATCGGCCGGTTCGAGCCGTCCTGCGGGATGCGCTTGTCGGTGCCCTGGTAGCCCTGGGTGCAGACCGGGTGAGTGGTCATGATCAGGCCGAAGTGGGCGTCGTAGAGACCGGTCTCCGGCGTCTTGGAGACGACCGTGAAGCCGCCCTCCACGACGTAGGGGTAGATGACCAGCATCTGCTCGATCCCGTCGAGGTGCCGGACGGTCACCTGGCCGGTCGTGACGAGGTTGTTGATCAGGCTGCCGAGCTCCACCTCGTTCTGCTCGAGGAAGGTCCGCAGCTGGTTGGCCGTCGCGGAGCCCGTCTCGATCACCGTGCGGAGGTCCTCGTCGGCCCCCGCGAGGGTGCCGCTGAAGAGGGAGAGCTGGCTGGCGAAGGTCCGCAGCGCGTCCTGGGAGTCCAGCTGGGTGTTGAGCACGGTGTTGCTGTCGCGGATGAGGGCCGTGGTGAGGTCGAAGTTCGCGTTGGCCTCGGCGATGAAGGAGTTGCCGGTGTCGATGATCCGCTGCAGGTCCTTGCCGGTGTCGTCGAAGGCGATCCCGAGCTCGTTGATCGTGGTCCGCAGCGCCTGCTGGTCGACCGAGTCAGCGGTGGTGGCGAGGTCGGTCAGCAGCGTCTCGACCTGGATCGGCGTCTCGGTGGCGGAGTCGGCGATTTCGGACCCCTCCTCGAGCACGGGCCCGTCGTCGACCTGGGGCTGCAGCTCGACGTACTGCTCGCCGACCGCGGAGCGGTTGCCCACCACCGCGAGGGTGTCGGCGGGGATCTCGTCGTTCTCGTCGTCGATCTGCAGGTGCACGTCCACCCCGGAGTCGGTGAGGACGAGCTTGTCGACGCGGCCGATCCCCACGCCCCGGTAGGTGACCTCCGCGCCGGCGAAGACGCCGCCGGACTGGGAGAAGTGGGCGACCACCGTGTAGGAGTCGTCGACGAAGAACCGGTCGAGCCGCGCGTAACGGGCGCCGACGAAGCTCACGCCGACCAGCGTGATGATCACGAAGACCAGCAGCTGGACCTTGGTGCGGCGGGTGATCATCGGCTCTCCTCCGGGACGGCCAGGGCGGGCACCAGCAGCGCGACCAGGTCGGGGTCGTAGACCGACGCGAGCTCCCCCACCGTCGCGCCGCGGCCGGACGGCGGCGCCGTCGACGGTTGGTCGACCGCGCCGAACGGCGCACGGGGCAGGCCGAGCAGGTCGCCGAGGGCGCCGAGCCCGCCGCCGGCTCCGTTCCCGTCGACGTCACCGCCGAGGGGCAGGGGCAGGCCGGGCACCTGGTTGAGGATCGTGCACACGGTGATCCTCTTGTTCTTCGGCTTCTGGCACTCCTCGCGCAGCTCCAGCAGCAGCTGGACGTTGCCGCGGACCTTCTGGCAGGCCTTGCTGTTGAAGCTGAGGCTCTGCAGGCACTGCAGCACCGCGCCGACGACCGCCGTGGGCTCGAGCTCGGTCGGCAGCAGGGTGGGCAGCTGGGTCGGGATGCCCGTGGTGCCCCCACGCAGGTCGATGTCGAGCTCGACCGACAGGTTGGTGTAGTCGCCCATGTGCAGGTTCCGGGCGACCTGCGGGTCCCGTCCGACGACCTCGTCGACGAACGGGTAGGTCAGGAAGACGTTGAAGGCGTTGACGAAGGCGTCGCCGGAGTCGGCGAGCTGGCTCAGCACCGGCTGCAGCTGGCGGATCGACTCGATGGTCGCCGACTTCGACGCCCTGATCACGCGGACGCCCACGTCGCCGAGCTCGTTGAGCTCGCGCAGCATCCGCACGAGGTCGCCGCGCTGCTTGTCCAGGGAGACGAGCGCCGAGGGCAGCTCGTCGAGCGCCAGGTCGATGTCCTCCTGCTGCCGGTCGACGTCGATGGCCAGCTGGTTGAGCGACTCGATCGCGCCGACGATGTCGGCCCGGTTCCGGTCGAGCACCGTCACGAACTCGCGCACCTGGCCGAGCACCGACCGCGCGGAGTCCTCGCGACCCTCGAGGGCGTTGTTGATCTCGCTCGCGATCGTCTTCAGCTGCGCGACCCCGCCGCCGTTGAGCACCAGGCTCAACGCACCCAGCACCTCCTCGACCTCGGGGTTGCGGCCGGTCCGCTCCAGCGGGATCAGGTCCCCGTCGGCGAGTGGCTCCGCGCTGGCACCGCGCTCGGGCGCGTCCAGCGAGACGAACTTCTCGCCCAGCAGGCTGGTCTGGCGGATCTCGGCGACGGCGTTCGCGGGGAGGTCGGTGCTCGAGCGCAGCTCGAGGCTGACCACGGCCGTCTCCCCGTCGAGCTCGATGTCGGTCACCTGGCCGACGCTCACGTCGTTGACCTTGACGCTCGACTGCGGGACGAGGTCGAGCACGTTGGTGAACTCGGCCTTCACCGAGATGGGGTCCTCGCCGGTGTCCGTGCCGCCCGGCAGGGGCAGGGAGTAGACGCTGAACTCGCACCCCGTGAGGACGAGCGAGCCGAGGAGCACGGCGGCCGCGGTGCGCAGCCTGGTCAGGCGCTTCACTTCTCCACCTCCACGAGGCCGCCGAGGGTCAGGTCGAACTTCGCGTCCGAGGAGGACCCGGTGCCGGCCCCGAACGGACCCGAGCGCGGCAGGATCGTGTCGACGAGGTCGCAGAGCCGCCGGCTGTCGTCGACCTGGGCGAGGATGCCGCACAGGAAGATCGACGGGTCGCTGGTCAGCTCCCCGAACAGGTGGCCGATGTTGGCGTTCGTGTCCAGCGTGCCGCTCTGCGGGTTGTAGGCGAGGGCCAGGTTGTTCAGCGCGAGCGGTGCGCTCGCCAGCGTCTCGTCGAGCGCCTTGCGCTGCTTGACCAGGACCTTGGCCACCCGGTTGATGCCCGTGATGTTGCGGCCGAGGGCGTCGCGGTTGGTGCGGACGAAGTCACCCACCTGGCCGAGCGCCACCGACAGGTTGCCGAGGGCCGCGGCCAGCTCCTCACGCTCACCGGCGAGGAGGGTCGAGACGGAGCCGAGCGACCGGTTGAACTTGCGGACCGTCCGGTCGTTCTCGGCGAGGGTCCCGATGAAGCCCTGGACCTCCTTCAGCGAGCCGAAGAGCTCCTCCTTGTTGTTGTCCAAGGTGCCGGAGAGCCGGCCCAGGTCCTCGATCGTCTGCTTGAACGTCGCGCCCTGGCCACCGAAGTTGGCCGCGGTCACCTCGAGCAGGTCGGTCAGCGCGCCCTCCTTGTTGGCCCCCGTGGGGCCGAGGGCGACCGTGAGCTCGTCGATGCTGGCGTAGATGTCGTCGAGCTCGATCGGCACGGCGGTGCGACCCTCGTCGAGCAGGGTCCCGTCACCGAGGGCGTCGCCGCCGTCCCACACCGGGGTGAGCTGGATGTAGCGGTCACCGACCACCGACGGGGCCACGATGACGGCCTTGGCGTCGGTCGGCACCTTGACGTCGGCGTCGTACCGCATGGTGACGACGACCTTCGTGCCGGCCGGCTCCACGGTCTCGACCTCGCCGATCGGCACCCCGAGGACCCGCACGTCGCTGCCCTCGTAGATGGAGATCGCCCGAGGGAAGTGGGCGACGAGGGTCTTGGTGTCGGATCCTCCGAGGACGGTGAACGCGGCCACGACGACCAGCGCGAGCAGGACCAGCGGCACCACGGCACGCCTCAGGGCGGTCATCCGATGCCACCCCCGTTCGCCAGGTCGGGCACCGGCGGCATGTTCTGGATGTAGGTGTCGAACCAGGGACCGCCGCCGAGGGTGTTGGCGAAGACCCGGTAGAAGGGCGCCATCAGCCGCAGGCTGTTGTCGATGTTGTCCTCGTTCTTGTTCAGCACGGCCACGACGTTCTCCAGGTTGGCCAGGGCGGGGGCAAGGTCCTTGCGGGTGCCGCGCACCAGGGCGGTGAGCTCCTTCGACAGCGTCGAGGTCGACACCAGGAGCCGGTGGACCGACTCCCGCCGCTCGAGCAGCGCGCGGAAGAGGACGTCGGCGTCACGCATCAGCGCCACGAGGTCGACGTCGCGCTCGGCGAGGACGGCCGAGACGCGCTTGAGGTTCTTGAGCAGCGAGCCGATCTCGGTGTCGCGCGACGCGATGGTCTCCGAGAGGGCGGAGACCCCGTCGAGGGCCTCCCGGAACTCCTCGGGCGTGTTGCGCGTCAGGTCGGCCAGCGTGGTCAGCGAGACCGCGAGCTGGTCGGTGTCGATGTCCGCGGAGGTCTCGGCGAGACCCTCGAACGCCGCCACCACGTCGTACGGCGACGCGGTCCGCTCGACCGGGATCGTGCTGCCGGCCTCGAGCTGGCCCTGGCCGGCGGGCTCCACGGAGAGGAACATCGCGCCGAGCAGCGTCTTGACCTTGATGGCCGCACCGGTGAGCTCGCCGAACTCCGCGTCCTCCTCGATCCGGAAGGCGACCTCGACCTCGCCCTCGGCCAGCTCGACCGACTCGACCTTGCCGACCCGGACCCCGGCGATGCGGACCTCGTCGTCGGCCTTGAGGCCACCGGCCTCGGAGAACCGGGCGTAGTAGGTGTCGCCGCCGCCGATGATCGGCAGGTCCTGGGCACGGAAGGCGGCCAGCATCAGCGCGGCCAGCACCAGGATGCTGATCAGGCCGACGACGACGGGGTTGCGCTCGCGGAAGGGCTTCATCCGAGGTCACACCTCTCCGAGCCGGTGTTGTAGTGGAGCGGCACCGAGATGTTCGCCGGCAAGCGGATCCGTCCCTGGAAGTCGCAGAGGTAGAAGTTGAAGAACGCACCGTAGATCGCGGTGCGACCGACCTTGTTGAGCTTGATCGGGAGCACCTGGAGGGCGCGGTCGAGCTCCGCCTTGTTGTCGTCGATGTTCTTGGTCAGGCGGCGCAGGTGCTTGATGTCGTTGACGAACGGCCGGCGGATGCCCTCGACCAGCCCGGCGGTCTCCACCGACAGCTCGGAGATCTGGTCCAGCGAGGTCAGGATCGCCTGTCGGTCGGTCTTCAGCCCCCCGACGAAGGTGCGGAAGTTGACGATGAGCTCGGAGAGCTGGTCGTCCCGGTCGCCGAGCCGGTCGAGCACCTGGTCGAGGTTGGTGATCAGGTCGCCGATCACCTGGTCGCGGTCGGCCAGCGTCTGGGTGACCGAGGCCGTGCTCGAGAGGAGGCCCTCGAGCGTCCCACCCTCACCCTGGAAGACCTGGACGATCTCGTAGGAGAGCTGGTTGATGTCGTCGGGCGAGAGCGCCTGGAACAGCGGCTTGAAGCCGTTGAACAACACGGTCAGGTCGAGCGCCGGCGAGGTCTGGGAGATCGGGATGGTGGCTCCCTCCTCCAGCTCGTCGGTGGCGCCGATGCCCTCGCTCAGCGCGACGTAGCGCTGGCCGACGAGGTTGCGGTAGCGGATCGCGGCGTTGGTGGCCCGGCTCAGCGTGGTCTCGGTGTCGACGGAGAAGGTCACCAGGGCGCGGTCGCGGTCGACGATCTCGACGTCGTCGACCGAGCCGACCTTCACGCCGGCGACCCGGACGTCGTCGCCCTCGACGACGCCGGTGGCGTCGGAGAAGACGGCCCGGTACTCCTTGGCCGCGCCGAAGGTGAGGTTGCCGATCAGGACCACCAGCACGCCGGTGGCGAGGGCGGTGACCACCATGAAGACGGTCAGCTTGGTCAGGTCCGCAGCGGTCTTCTTGTCCAGCAGGCTCATCGCAGCGACACCTCCGCGCCTCGGGCCATCGGACCGACCAGCAACGGGCCGAGGTCGTCGACCGCGTCCGGCGTGGTGGCGAGCCCGGGGGCGAGCAGGTTCTTGAGCAGGACCGACTCGGCCGGGGTCCCGGCGTACCCGGCGTCACCGAAGAGGTCGCCCGGCGCCACCCGTGAGGTGCCCTTGCCGGTCGGCTCGTCGACGCCGTCCTTGAAGTCGGGCTGGTGGCGCACGGGGTTGTCCTGGCTCCAGGGAGGGTTCGGCAGGTTCAGGCAGTCGGGTCCGCGGTCCTCGTTGAAGACCGGCTTGTCGTTGGGGCCGTAGTGCCGCGGCTGGTTGGGCAGCGTCTCCAGCACGATGTGGAGCTGGAAGCCGCGGAACGCCTCGGCCTGCAGCTTCCCGGCGTTCACGATGCCCTGGAGCAGGCAGGGGAACTCCGTGGAGTACTTCGCCAGCGTCCGGAGGAACGGCTCGCTGAGCTCGGCGAGCCGGATCAGGTTGTCGCCGTTGTCGTCCAGGAAGGTCTCGGCGGTGTCGGAGAACGACGCGACGTCCTGGAACAGCGCGGCCAGCTTCGCCTCGCGGTCCTCCAGCGTCCCGGTCGTGAGCACCGTGTCCTGCAGGATGTCCCCGACCTCGGGGAGCACGTCGGAGTAGACCTGCGAGACCTCGGCGGTGAGGCGCAGGTCCTCGACGAGCGCGGGGAGCTGCGGGTTCATCCGCTTGAGGTAGCTGTCGACCGTCTCGAGGTTGGCACCGAGGTCGTCGCCGCGGCCCTCCAGGGCGGTGGCGAGCGCGGTCAGCGTCTTGTTCAGCTGCGCCGGCTGCACGGTGCGCAGCAGCGGGTAGAGGTCGGAGAGGACCTCCTCCACCTCGGTGGCGACCTCGGTCTGCTCGATGGTCGCGCCCGGCTCGATCGGCTCCTCCGCCGCGTCCTCGGGCACCACGAGCGACACGTACTTCTCGCCGAACAGCGTCTTCGGGACGATCGAGCCGGTCACGTTCGCCGGGATGATCTCGCGCTTGCCCTCGTAGAGACCCAGGGTCACGTCGACGCTCTCGTCGTCGACCTCGAAGTCGAGCACCTCGCCGACGATGACGCCGCGGATCTTGACGTCGCCGCGTTCGGGGAGCTGCAGCCCGATGTTCGAGGTCTGCAGGGTCACCCGGTCGTAGTCGGTGAACTGCTTGGTGAAGACCGCGTAGGTCAGCCAGCCGGCCAGCACGATGAGGGCCAGGAAGCCGACACCGAGGAGCTTGGTCCTGCGCAGGATCATGTCTCAGCCCGCCAGTCTCACGGTCGTGGTCGTTCCCCAGATCGCCATCGACAGCAGCAGGTCGATGACGTTGATGGCGACGATGCTCGTCCGCACCGCCCGGCCCACGGCCACGCCGACCCCTGCGGGGCCGCCGCTGGCGTTGTAGCCGTGGTAGCAGTGGATGAGGATCACGACGACCGCGAACACCAGCACCTTGCCGAAGGACCACAGTACGTCCTCGGGTGGAAGGAACTGGTTGAAGTAGTGGTCGTAGGTGCCCGTCGACTGCCCGTAGAACTGCGTCACCACGAGCCGGCTGGCGAAGTACGACGACAGCAGGCCCACCACGTAGAGCGGGATGATCGCGATCAGCCCACCCACGACGCGGGTCGCGACGAGGAACGGCATCGACGGGATGGCCATCACCTCGAGCGCGTCGACCTCCTCGGAGATCCGCATCGCGCCGAGCTGCGCGGTGAAGCCGCAGCCGACGGTCGCCGCGAGCGCGATCCCGGCGACCAGGGGCGCGATCTCGCGGGTGTTGAAGTACGCGGAGACGAAGCCTGAGAACGCCGCGGTGCCGAGCTGGTTGAGCGCGGCGTACCCCGAGAGCCCGACCTGGGCGCCGGTGAAGAACGTCATGCCGATGATGACGCCGACGGTGCCGCCGATGACGGCGAGCGCCCCGGAGCCGAGGGTGACCTCGGCGAGGATCCGCATGATCTCGCGCGGGTAGCGCGTGATCGAGCGCGGCGTCGCCTTGAGGACGCGCAGGTAGAAGGCGAGCTGACCGCCGAGGGTGTCGAGCTGTCCCAGGGGTCGCTGGTAGACGGCTTTGAGGTTCGCCACGGGTCAGCCTGTCTTCGGGGGCACGATCTGGAGGTAGATCGTGCTCATGATGAAGTTGACGACGAAGAGCAGCAGGAAGGTGATGACGACCGACTCGTTGACCGCGTCGCCGACACCCTTGGGGCCACCCCCGGCGTTCATTCCCTTGTACGACGCGACGATCGCGGCGATGAGCCCGAACACCAGGGCCTTCAGCATGCCGACCCAGAGGTCGGGCAGCTGGGCAAGCGCGGTGAAGCTGGCCAGGTAGGCGCCCGGCGTACCGTCCTGCAGCACGACGTTGAAGACGTAGCCGCCGGCCACGCCGACGACGCTGACCATGCCGTTGAGGAAGACCGCCACCAGCATGCAGGCGAGCACCCGGGGGACGACGAGGCGCTGGATCGGGTCGATGCCCAGCACCATCATCGCGTCGAGCTCCTCGCGGATCCGGCGGGCGCCGAGGTCGGCCGCGATGGCGGAGCCGCCCGCGCCGGCGATCAGCAGCGCGGTGGCGATCGGGCCGGCCTGCTGGATGACCGCCAGCACCGATGCGGAGCCGGTGAAGGACTGTGCACCGAACTGCTTGATCAGGCCGCCGACCTGGAGCGCGATGACCGCGCCGAAGGGGATCGCCACGAGGGCGGTCGGGATGATCGTGACCGACGCGATGAACCAGGCCTGCTGGAGGAACTCACGCAGCTGGAACGGGCGCCGGAAGAGCGCACGGCCGACGTCGAGACCGAAGGCGAAGAGCTTGCCCGCGGTCCCGACGGGCGCCAGCGCCCGGGACGAGGTGAGGGTGGACAAGGTCGCCTCAGACGCCCGTCGCCATGGTCATGTTGTCCTCGAACGAGCCCGGAGGCGGCGTCACGCCGTTCTCCCGGCACCAGGCGCCGGGCTCGCGCTGGGAGCGGCGCGGGATGCCGTTGGAGGGCTCCAGCTGCATCGGGATCGGCGGGAGCGGGGGCAGCTCCTGACCCTGCTCGGCCGCCAGCTCGTCGGCGTCCTTCTCCTCCGACATGCCGATCGGGCCGACCTTCTGGGCGTTGAGGAACTGGCGGACCACCGGCTCCTCGGAGGACAGCAGCATCTCCCGGGGGCCGAACATCGCCAGGTGCCGGTGGTAGAGGAGCCCGATGTTGTCGGGCACCGTCCGCGCCGTGTTGATGTCGTGGGTGACGATCAGGAAGGTCGCGTCGATCTGGGCGTTGAGGTCCACGATCAGCTGGTTCAGGAACGCCGTGCGGACCGGGTCCAGACCGGAGTCGGGCTCGTCGAAGAGCACGATCTCCGGGTCGAGGACCAGCGCCCGCGCCAGGCCGGCGCGCTTGCGCATGCCGCCGGAGATCTCGCCGGGCAGCTTGTCCTCGGCGCCGATGAGACCCACCAGGTCCATCTTCTCCATCACGACGGACCGGATCTCCGACTCCGACTTCTTCGTGTGCTCGCGCAGCGGGAAGGCGACGTTGTCGTAGAGGTTCATCGACCCGAACATGGCGCCGTCCTGGAACAGCACGCCGAACAGCTTCCGGATCTCGTAGAGCTCGCGCTCCGAGCACGATGCGATGTCGGTGCCCTCGATGACGATCGAGCCCTTGTCCGGCTTGAGCAGGCCGATCAGCGTCTTGAGGAACACCGACTTGCCGGTGCCCGAGGGGCCGAGCATCACGCAGATCTCGCCCGCCGGGATCGTCAGGGTCACGTCACCCCAGATCAGCTGCTTGCCGAAGGACTTGCTGAGGTCCTCGACCTTGATCTCGACACCCATGACCCTGCACCTCTCCCCATCCGAGTGGTCCGTCACCGCCAGGTCGGGCGACCTGGGTGGACGGGTGTTCCCCACTGACGAGTAACAACGCGGAGAACGAGGCGAGGTTACGCGAACGGCGCGACGTGCGTCACGTGACTGACGTCTCTCGCAACGGTTTCGCAACCTAGAACGTGTTCCGGCCTGACCTGCGCAAACGCAACCGGGGCGGCCACCCTCGAGAAGAGGGTGACCGCCCCGGTGAGGCGTCCGGCTGGTCAGCCGGCGAGGACCGATGAGGTCACTTGAGGCTGACGGTGGCGCCGGCGCCCTCGAGGGACTCCTTGGCCTTCTCCGCAGCGTCCTTCGCGACCTTCTCGAGGACCGGCTTCGGCGCGGCCTCGACCAGCTCCTTGGCCTCCTTCAGGCCGAGCGAGGTCAGGGCGCGGACCTCCTTGATGACGTTGATCTTCTTGTCACCAGCGGCCTCGAGGATGACGTCGAACTCGTCCTGCTCGGCAGCGGCCTCGCCGCCACCGGCAGCGCCGCCGCCAGCGGCGGGGGCGGCGGCCACGGCGACCGGGGCGGCCGCGGTGACGCCGAAGGTGTCCTCGAACTGCTTCACGAACTCGGAGAGCTCGATGAGGGTCATCTCCTTGAACGCGTCGAGGAGCTCGTCGGTGGTGAGCTTCGCCATGAGTGGCAACCTTTCAATTCGGTGGCCCGCCGCGTCGCAGCGGCCGGGCCGGGTTTCAGGTGGTGGTGGTCAGCCCGTGGATCAGGCTTCGGTGGCCTCGGCGGCCTCGTCGGCGGCCTCCGCGGCGGGGGCGTCCTCGGCCGGAGCCTCGGTCGCCTCCTCGGCGGGGGTCTCCTCGGCGGCTGCCGGGGCCTCCTCGGCGGCGGCGGGCGTGCCCGCACCACCTGCGAGGATCGAGGGGTCCTCCTCGGCCTTGGCCTGGAGCGCACCCGCGAGGCGGGCGGCCTGGGCCAGGGGCGCGTTGAGGAGGTAGACGGCCTGGCTCAGCGACGCCAGCATGGCGCCGGCGAGCTTGCCCAGGAGCACCTCACGGGACTCGAGGTCCGCCAGCTTGGCGATCTCCGAGGCGTCGAGGGGCTTGCCGTCCAGGACGCCACCCTTGATGACCAGGGTGGGGTTGGCCTTGGCAAAGTCACGCAGACCCTTCGCCGCCTCGACCACGTCGCCGTTGATGAAGGCGATGGCGGTCGGACCGGTGAGCAGGTCGTCGAAGCCGGAGATGCCCACCTCGGTGGCGGCGATCTTGGCCAGCGTGTTCTTGACCACGGCGTAGTTGGCGTTCTCGCCGAGGGAGCGCCGCAGGTCCTGCAGCTGCTTCACGGTGAGACCGCGGTACTCGGTCAGCACAGCACCGGCGGACTCGTTGAAGGACTCAACGATCTCCGCGACGGCTGCCTGCTTGTCTGCCCGCGCCATGGGTCTCCTTCCGGGTGTCGACCACCGCGTCGGGCCCCGGAACGACGAACGCCCCGAGCGCGGGCGCTCAGGGCGTGGTGCGATCCTCGAACAGGATCTCGCTCTGCTCACCTGCGCAGGTCGTCCGCGTCCGCGGAACCTTCGGTCGTGCTGCTGATGCACCACGGCAACCGGCGGTCTCTGGTTTCAGGAGGGAACTGTACGGCGCGCCGCGGGCACCGCCAAATCCACGGCGGTCCGGAGCGGCGCCACGCCGGTGCCCGAGATGCACACCGCCCCGACCACCGTGAGGTGGTCGGGGCGGCGACGTGGTCTCGACAGGCTCGACCAGCGAACCCGAGGGCTCGACCAGCGAGCCGGGGAGGCTCAGGCCTGGGCGGCCTCGTCCTCCTGCGCGACGTTCTTGGTGCGGTTGGGGTCCACCTGGACGCCCGGGCCCATCGTCGTGGAGACGGTGACCTTCTTGATGTAGCGACCCTTGGAGCTGGCCGGCTTCAGACGCAGCACCTCCTCCAGCGCGGCGGCGTAGTTCTCCGCGAGCTGCGCCTCGGAGAAGGAGGCCTTGCCGATGATGAAGTGGAGGTTGGCGTGGCGGTCGACGCGGAACTCGATCTTGCCGCCCTTGATGTCGGACACGGCCTTCGCCACGTCCGGCGTCACGGTGCCGGTCTTCGGGTTCGGCATGAGGCCGCGCGGGCCGAGCACGCGGCCCAGGCGGCCGACCTTGCCCATCATGTCGGGGGTCGCGACGACGGCGTCGAAGTCCAGCCAGCCGCCGGCGACCTTCTCGATCAGCTCGTCGCCACCGACGACGTCGGCGCCGGCCTCACGGGCGGCCTCGGCCTTGTCGCCGTTCGCGAAGACCAGGACCTTGGCGGTCTTGCCGGTGCCGTGCGGCAGGTTCACCGTGCCGCGGACCATCTGGTCGGCCTTGCGGGGGTCGACGCCGAGGCGCATGGCCACGTCGACGGTCTCGTCGAACTTCTTCTTCGAGGTGGACTTGGCGATCTTGATCGCCTGGAGCGGGGCGTGGAGCTCGTCGGCGTCGAACGCCTCGGCCGCCGCGCGGTAGGTCTTGCTGCGCTGCATGTCTGGGTCTCTTCTCTTCCAGTGTGGTCAGGTGGGCCAGCGCGGCCCTGCCACGGGTGGGTGCAGGTACCTGCCTGAGGACCGGCCGGTCGGCCGGCCAGGCGGTCAGTCGGTGGTGACGCCCATCGAGCGGGCGGTGCCCTCGACGATCTTCATGGCGGCGTCGATGTCGTTGGCGTTGAGGTCCGGCAGCTTGGTCTGGGCGATCTCGCGCACCTGGTCCTTGGTCAGCTTGCCGACCTTCTCCTTGTGCGGGACACCCGAACCCTTCTGCAGGCCGGCAGCCTTCTTGATCAGCTCCGCGGCCGGCGGGGTCTTGGTGACGAAGGTGAAGGAACGGTCCTCGTAGATGGTGATCTCGACGGGGATCACGTTGCCGCGCATGGCCTCGGTCTGGGCGTTGTACGCCTTGCAGAAGTCCATGATGTTGACGCCGTGCGGACCGAGGGCGGTACCGACCGGCGGGGCCGGCGTCGCGGCACCGGCCTGCAGCTGCACCTTGACCAGGGCAGCGATCTTCTTCTTGGGAGGCATGCTGTGTCTCTTTCTCTTCCGTGGTCATGACGAGGGCGTACGGCGCCCTCTGCCACCTGCTGTTGCGTTGCTCATTGTCCGCGTGGCGAGCCGATCCGGGAAATCGAGTCCGGTGGGTCTCGACACGCGCGTCGCGCCTTCGTTCCTCAGCCGCGGCGCTTGCTCGACCTCACGCGGCTGTGAGTGCTCGGCGCAAGCGCCGAGCCCTCACACGCGTTGAATCTGCGAGAAGCTGAGCTCGACCGGGGTCTCCCGGCCGAAGATCTCGACCAGCGCCTTGACCCGCTGCGACTCGGCGTTGATCTCGGTGATCGTCGCGTGCAGCGTGGCGAACGGGCCGTCGACGACCATGACCGAGTCGGAGACGTCGAAGTCGGCGACCTCGACGGGCTTCTTCGTGGCGGTCGTGGTGGCCGCCGGCGCGGTGGAGCCCGCCGCTGCGGCCTCGGCCTCGGCGCGGGCGACGACGGCGGGGGCCAGCATGTTCTCGACCTCGGTCATGCTCAGCGGCACCGGCTGGTGGCTGTGCCCGACGAACCCGGTGACCGAGGGGGTGTGCCGCACGGCCGCCCACGACTCGTCGGTGAGGTCCATGCGCACGAGGACGTAGCCGGGCAGGACGGTCCGCTTGACCATCTTGCGCTGGCCGTTCTTGATCTCGGCGACCTCCTCGGTGGGGACCACGATCTCGTGGATGTAGTCCTCCATGTTCAAGGAGATGATGCGGTTCTCCAGGTTCGACTTCACCCGGTTCTCCATGCCGGAGTAGGTGTGCACGACGAACCAGTCACCCGGCTTCGCCCACAGCTCGCGACGGAACGCCTCGAGCGGGTCCTCGGCCTCCGCCGGCTCGTCCTCGACCTCTTCGGCGTCGGCCGTGGAGTCCACCGACTCCACGTCGGTGTCCAGACCCATGGCGGCGTCGGTGTCCTCGTCGGTCACCTCGGTGTCCAGGGCAGGCTCGAGCTCGACCTCGGAGCCCTCGTCGGGCTGGCCGAAGACGTCCTCGAGGGACGGCTCGGGGGCCGACTGGGTCGACTCGGTCTCGTCGTACTGCTCCGACACGCGCTGCTCCATCAGATCGTTCGTCGTCGGGGGGGGGGGGGGGCGGGTCCGGCAGCTGCCGGACCCGGGTCACTGGTCGCTGTTGCCTGCGAAGACCTCGAACGCCAGCTGTCCGAAGCCGAGGTCGAGGAGCGAGACGAGCGCCATCATGAAGATCACGAAGACCATCACCACGAGGAAGTAGGTGATCAGCTGCTGCTGCGTCGGCCAGACGACCTTGCGCAGCTCGGCGACGACCTGGCGGTAGAACGTGGCCGGGCTGGTCCGCGGCTTGTCGGCCTTGTCGCCGCGCGTCCCGCGGACGGCGTTGCTGTCCGACACGCCGGTCACCTCTCCTCGATACGTCCGCCCCGGCCGTCGTCCGACCCGGGCGGTGCTGCTGGTCCTACGTCTGGTGCTGTCTGTCCTGACTTGCAGGGCACGAGGGACTTGAACCCCCAACCTTCGGTTTTGGAGACCGATGCTCTGCCAGTTGAGCTAGTGCCCTCCGGGGCTCCTCCGCGCTCCACCGACCCATTCGCGGGCAGGCCGAAGCATGGGGGAAGTCCACCGAGGAAGAAGTGTACGGGTCGCCAAGAGCGGAGTCGAACCCGCGGGCGAGGAACCGGCCCGCGAGCCGGCCGGCCAGCCGGCCGGCGGAACTGGCTGGGGCGAACGCCGGCGCGGGTGCGACGATGGTGCCCGTGACCGAGGAGAACACCCAGACCACCCCCCTGGCCGAGCGGGCGCCCGAGCAGGTGGCGGCGTTCCTGACCGAGCAGCGGCAGGCCTACGACGAGCTCCGCGCCCGCGGCCTCACGCTGGACCTCACCCGGGGCAAGCCGGCGTCGGCGCAGCTAGACCTCTCCGACGAGCTGCTGTCGCTGCCGCGGGGCCCGCGTGACGCGTCGGGCGTCGACACCCGCAACTACGGCGGGCTCGAGGGCCTGCCGGAGCTGCGCGAGATCTTCGGCGAGCTCCTCGGGGTCCCGGCGGCGCAGCTGGTGGCCGGTGGGAGCTCGAGCCTGGTGATGATGCGCGAGGTCCTCACCGACCTCTGGGTGCGCGGAGGCGTCACCAGCGAGCGGCCGTGGAGTGCGGAGGAGAAGGTGACCTTCATCTGCCCCGTGCCCGGCTACGACCGCCACTTCACCCTGCTGGACTGGTTCGGCATCGAGACCGTGACGGTGCCGATGGGCGAGGACGGCCCGGACGTCGACGCGGTGGCCGAGATCGCCGCCGCCGACCCGTCGGTCAAGGGCATGTGGCTGGTGCCGACGTACGCGAACCCGACCGGGGACGTCACCTCGCGGGCGGTCGCCGAGCGTCTGGTGTCCATGCCGACCGCCGCGCCGGACTTCACGATCATGTGGGACAACGCCTACGCCCTGCACCACCTCACCGACGAGGAGACCGAGAGCGCCGACGTGATCGGCCTGGCCGCGGCGGCGGGCAACCCGCACCGGCCGGTCCTCTTCGCCTCCACCTCGAAGATCACCTACGCCGGCGCGGGCGTCGCCTTCCTCGGCGGATCGCCGGAGGTGGTCCGCTGGTACGTCGAGAACCTCGGCATGGGATCCATCGGACCCGACAAGGTCAACCAGCTGCGGCACGCGCAGCTCTTCGGCTCCGCCGAGGGCGTGCGCGCGCACATGCGGCGCCACCGCGACCTCATCGCCCCGAAGTTCGCCGAGGTCGAGCGGGTGCTCAGCGAGCGGCTCGGCGGGCTCGGCGTCGCGGAGTGGACCCGCCCGACCGGTGGCTACTTCGTCAGCCTCGACGTGCTCGACGGCACGGCCAGCCGGGTCGTCGAGCTCGCCCGCGAGGCCGGCGTGGCGCTCACCCCGGCCGGCTCGGCGTTCCCCGGGAAGCGGGACCCCCGCGACCGCAACATCCGGATCGCGCCGACCTTCCCCGACCTGCCCGCCGTGACCGAGGCGATGGAGGCGGTCGCCACCTGCGTGCGGCTCGCCGCCGCGGAGAAGCTCGCCGACTGACTTGGGCCGGGACCTCAGGGCGCTGCCGAAGGCCCACCTCCACCTGCACTTCACCGGCTCGATGCGGCACACGACGCTGCTCGAGCTGGCCGAGCGCGACGGGATCGCCCTGCCCGGCCCCCTGGTCACCGACTGGCCACCGCAGCTCTCGGCGGCCGACGAGAAGGGCTGGTTCCGCTTCCAGCGGCTCTACGACGTCGCCCGGTCGGTCCTGCGCACCGAGGGCGACGTACGCCGCCTGGTGCGCGAGGCCGCCGAGGACGACGTGGCCGACGGCGGGCGGTGGCTGGAGATCCAGGTCGACCCGAGCGGGTACGCCGCCCGGTTCGGCGGCATCACCGCCTTCACCGACCTGGTGCTCGACGCGGTCCGCGAGGCCTCGGCGGAGACCGGCCTCGGCATGGCCGTGGTGGTCGCCGCCAACCGGACGCGGCACCCGCTCGACGCCCGCACGCTGGCCCGGCTGGCGGCACAGTACGCCGGCCGCGGCGTGGTCGGCTTCGGGCTCTCCAACGACGAGCGGCGGGGGCGCACCGACGAGTTCGGCCCGGCCTTCGCCATCGCCGAGCGCGCCGGACTGCTGCTCGTGCCGCACGGCGGCGAGCTACGGGGCCCGGCGCACGTCCACACCTGCCTCGACGCGCTGCACGCGGACCGGCTCGGCCACGGTGTCCGGGCGAGCGAGGACCCGGCCCTGCTGGAGCGGATCGCTGCGGCAGGTGTGGCGCTCGAGGTCTGCCCCGTCTCGAACGTCGCGCTCGGGGTCTACTCCGACCTCACCTCCGTCCCCCTGCCGACGCTGCTGGAGGCCGGCGTCACCGTCGCGCTGGGCGCGGACGACCCGCTCCTGTTCGGGTCCCGGCTGGCCGGCCAGTACGCCACCATGCGCGCCGCCCACGAGCTCGACGACGCCGACCTCGCCGAGCTCGCGCGGATGTCGTTCCGCGCGTCGTCGGCGCCCTCGGACGTGGTCGCGGCGGCGATGCGCGACATCGACGCCTGGCTGGCCGAGGAGGGCCGGAGCGAGACCTAGAGCTCGCAGCCGACGAGCACCGGCTCGTTGACCAGCCGGATGCCGTACGCCGCCTCGACACCGTCGCGCACCTCGCGGGCCAGGTCGAGCAGCTCGGCGGTGGTGGCACCGCCGCGGTTGGTGAGGGCCAGCGTGTGCTTGGTCGAGAGCGAGACCCGGCCCCGGCCGTGGCCGCGGCTGAACCCGGCGTGGTCGATCAGCCAGGCGGCGGACGTCTTCACCAGGCCGTCACCGACGGGCCAGGCCGGCGCCCCCTCGGGCACCTGTCCGGCCGGGACGACGGGGTTGGTGAAGAACGAGCCGGCGCTCCACGTGTCGGGGTCGGCGTCGTCGAGCACCATGCCCTTGCCCCGGCGCAGGGACAGCACCGCCTCGCGGACCTCGCGGAGCGGCGCCCGCCCGCCCACCTCCACGTCGAGCGCCCGGGCGAGCTCGGCGTAGCCCACGGGGGCACCGAGGGAGCCCTGGCGCAGCTGGAAGGTCACCGAGAGCACGACGTGGCGCCCGGGGTCGGCCTTGAACCGCGAGCTGCGGTAGCCGAAGTGGCACTCGGCGTTGGCGAAGGTCCGCACGCCGCGCAGCGACCGGTCCCAGACCCGCACCGACGCGATCGTCTGGGAAACCTCCTGGCCGTAGGCGCCGACGTTCTGGATCGGCGTCGCGCCGACCGCGCCGGGGATCCCGGAGAGCGCCTCGATGCCGACCCAGCCGCGCTCGACGGCCACCTCGACGAGGTGGTCCCACGACTCCCCCGCCGCCACCGTCACGAGCACGCCGCCGCAGGCAGCGTCGTCGTCGGTGTCCGCGGCGATGCCGGTGGTGGCGACCTTGACGACCCGGCCGTCGAAGCCGGCGTCGGCGACGACCAGGTTGCTGCCGCCGCCGAGCACGAGGAGCGGCCGGTCGGTGTCGAGGGCGTCGACCAGCTCCGCCTCGGTGCGCGCGACGAGCAGCTCCCGCGCCGGCCCGCCGAGCCGGAGCGTCGTGTGGTCGCTGAGCGGCTGGCCGGGGAGCGGGTCAGCCACGGACGACGGCCTTCGGCATCCCGAGGACCTTCTCGCCGGCGGAGGTCACGGTCATCGCGATGGTGACCAGGCCGTCCTCCACCGAGCGCACCGTCCCGGCCACCTCGACGTCGACCCCGTCGTCGTCGTCGGGGACGACGACCGGGCTGGTGAACTTCGCGCCGAGCTCGACCACCTCGGCGTCACCGGTCCACGTGGCGACGGCCCGGGCGGCGAGGGCCATGGTGTACATCCCGTGGGCGATCACGCCCGGCAGGCCCACGGCGGTGGCCACCCGGTCCGACCAGTGGATCGGGTTGAAGTCGCCCGAGGCGCCGGCGTAGCGCACCAGTCCGGCGCGCGTCACGGCGTACCGCTGGACCGGCAGCTCCTCGCCCGCCTTCACGATGCCGCCTTCACGATGCCGCCCGGTGGACGAGGGTGGCGCTGGTCGCGCACACGAGCGCGCCGTCGCCGTCGACGACCTCGCTGGTGGTGCCGATGATGTCGTTGCCGCCGATCGAGCGGACGCTGGCGACGGTGAGGGTCGCGGTCAGCACGTCGCCGGGGCGCAGCGGCCGCGCATACCGGAACTTCTGGTCGCCGTGGACGATGCGGGAGAGCTCGACGCCCTCCGCCTCGAGGAAGGCGTTCATCGCCTCGAAGGCGAGCACGATCGGGAACGTCGGCGGGACCGGCCCGCCGTCCCAGGCGACGCCGGTCGCGGCGGCGAGCTCCCGGACCTTCTCCTCGGTCACGGTGTAGGGCCTCGTCGGCGGGAACGAGCGACCCACGAGCGAGGCGTCGACCGGCATGGGGCCGACCCTACCGGGGCCGGCTCAGCCGGCGGGGCTCAGCCGATCGGGACGAGCGAGACCGTCACGAGCGGAGCGTCGCCCGGCCCGATCTCCGGCACCGGCGCCAGGGCCGGGCCGAGCGTCGTCACGAGCCCGCCCAGCACCCCGAGGTGCGGCGCCGGGAGCACCCGCAGCTCGCAGGTCCGCTGCCGCACGGCGCCCGGACGCCCGCGGTCGGTGCAGCGACCCTCCGCCTCGAGCTCCACGGGGTCACCGGTCGGCCCGGGCACGAGGACGGCGGCGGTCATCGCGCCGTTGACGTCGAAGTTGCGGGTGCAGGTGAGCAGGCGGCCGATCCGTCGCCCGGTGCCGTGCCGGACGGCGGCGGTGCGGCCGCGGACGGCCACCCGGTGCAGGGAGCTCTCGTGCGAGGTCCCGAAGCAGTCGTACGCCGGAGGCTCGGGCAGGCGGCGGCCACGGGCGAGGACGGAGGAGAGCCGCGTCCCGGCACCCTCGACCTCCGGAGCGGCCGGCGCCTGGGTCGACGGCCGCCGCCACGAGCGCCGCTCGACGTAGGCGCTCCACAGCGACCCGGACTCCTGCACGCTCGCGCCGGTGGCATCCAGCAGGACCTGGGCCGTGACCGCCCCCCGCACGACGCCGCGGCGCCGGTCGGGGAGCACGGCGAGCCGGCAGTTCAGCAGGGCGCTGCCAGGCGCCGCGACGACGGGCACCAGCGCGCACCAGCCGGTCGTCCGCACCGCACCGGCGCCCGGCAGCCGGATCCGGCCGTACGCCGAGCTGCCGCCGCCCTGCTCGGCCGGCAGCGCGGTCGGCTCCGGGCTCCGCAGGCACAGGTACCCCGAGCCGACCCGCCGCCGGGCGGCGTCGGCCACCCGGCCGCTGGCCCGGTCGGTGCGGATGCTGACCAGGCGGGCGGTGAGCTCGAGCAGGACGGCGCCGGCGCCGTCGGCCACCCGCTCGCGGCAGGCGGCGGTGTCAGCCGCCCGCGGCGGCCGGTCGGTCCCGACGGTCCGGAAGGCGAAGGAGCGGCCGGTCGCGCCGGCCGAGGCCGCCGACTGCGGCTGGCCGTGGTCGGCGACGGAAGGCGCGGAACCGGCGGGCAGCGTGGTGACCGCGAGCGCTACCGCGGTCAGGACCGTAGCGAGGCGTCGTGTGACCATGACCACACAACGAGCCTTTACCTCCCGGGTCACCGGACGGCGGAGCACCGCCGCGCATGCCGGTCAGCAGACGCCGACGGCCCACCCGGCAGGCCGGGTGGGCCGTCGTGAAGCGGAGGGACGCGACGAGGGCGTCAGCGGGTCTCGCGGTGCGCCTGGTGGCAGCGGCAGCGCGGGCAGAACTTCGCGAGCTCGAGCCGGTCGGGGTCGTTGCGGCGGTTCTTCTTCGTGATGTAGTTGCGCTCCTTGCACTCGACACAGGCGAGCGTGATCTTGGGGCGAACGTCGGAGCTCTTGGAGGCCACGGGAAGTCCTTCGGGTTGGGCGGTGCAGTGGTGCAGCGTTGCCAGCGGGTGCGGGTCGGCGCGGTGGTGCTGAGTAGCGGGGGCGGGACTCGAACCCGCGA
The DNA here is from genome assembly GCF_051280745.1 of Nocardioides ureilyticus. Taxonomy (NCBI): domain Bacteria; kingdom Bacillati; phylum Actinomycetota; class Actinomycetes; order Propionibacteriales; family Nocardioidaceae; genus Nocardioides; species Nocardioides ureilyticus. The sequence continues at coordinate 34,330 of NZ_JBNCOG010000030.1, forward strand.
CACCACGATTATGAGCCGTGTGCTCTAACCACCTGAGCTACCCCGCCACCGGGACAGGGCTGCGCCGACCAATCTACCGGTCCGCGCAATCCGTTCCCAGAGCCCCTTTACGGAATCGAACCGTAGACCTTCTCCTTACCATGGAGACGCTCTGCCGACTGAGCTAAAGGGGCAACGACGGAGAACCATACACAGCGTCCGACCGGCGCCAAAATCGGCTGTGGCGGCGGTCAGGAGGGACCTGCGGAGCCGCCCAGACGCGGGAACGGCACCGCGTCCTCGAGCTCGAGGGCCAGCTCCAGCAGGGTCGCCTCGCGGCCGGCGGCCGCGCCGAGCATCATCCCCTGCGGCAGGCCCTCGGCGGTGGTGGCGAGGGGCAGCGAGACGGCCGGGTCGCCCGTGGCGTTCTGCCACGGCGTGAACGCCACCCAGGCCAGCACCCGCTCCATCAGCGCGTCGTACCCGAGCCCCGGGTCGAGGTGGCCGATCCGCGGCGTGGCCGACGCCAGCGTGGGAGTGAGGACGACGTCGTGCTCCTCGTGGAAGGCGGCCGACAGCGCGGACGTGCGCCGCAGGCGACGCAGGGCACCGGGCAGACGGTGGACGTGGCGGCGGAAGTGGCGGTCCAGGCCGAGGGTCAGCGGGTCGCACCGGCTCGGGTCCCAGCTGCGCCCGTAGGTGAGTCGCCCGGTGCGCACCACGAGCGCGCCGAGCATCGCCCAGTAGAGCAGGAAGTCGTCGGCGAAGCCGTCGGGGACCGGGGCGGCCGCCTCCTCGACGTGGTGGCCGAGGTCGGCGAGCAGGTCCGCGGTCGCACGGGTCAGCGCGGTCACCTCCGGGCTCGCGGAGCGCCCGGCGCCCTCGGTCACGACCGCGACGCGGAGCCGGTGGCGGCCGGGCCGGGTGATGTCGCCGATCGGCGGCAGGTGCAGCGCGCGGTAGACGCGCTCCGCCTCCCGGAGGAACGCGGCGGTGTCCCGGACGGTGCGGGTCACGACGCCGTCGGAGACGATGCGCAGGGGCATCGAGCGGTGCAACACGTCCTGCGCGAGCCGGTCGCGCGTCGGCTTCAGCCCCACCAGACCGCAGGCCGACGCCGGGATCCGGATCGAGCCGCCGCCGTCGTTGGCGTGGGCGAGCGGGACGGCACCGGCCGCCACCAGCGCGGCCGACCCCGCCGAGGACGCACCGGCGGTGTGCGCCGTCGACCACGGGTTGCGGACCGGACCCTGCCGCGCGTGCTCGACGGCCGGGGAGAACCCGAACTCCGAGAGCCGGGTCTTGCCGAGCGGCACCAGGCCGGTGGCGAGGTACATGCGCGCCAGGTCGCCGTCCCGGCGCCGGGGAGCCCCGACGAAGGCGTCGGTGCCGTGCTGCGTCGGCATGCCGGCGACGTCGACGTTGTCCTTGACGAAGGTGGGCACACCGGCGAAGAAGCCGCCGCGAGGCGAGCGGCCCTCCGCCCGGGCCCGGTCCTCGGCGAGGTGCGCCACGGCGCCCAGCACCGGGTCGACGGCCGCGGTCCGGGCCAGCGCGGCCTCGACCACCTCGCGGGTGCCGACGGCGCCTCGGTGCAGGGCGTCGACGAGACCGACGGCGTCGAGGTCGCCGAGGGCGTCGTCGCCGAAGGCGTGGAGGCGGCTCACCGGCCCAACGTGCCACATCGCCACGCCGCGCGGTCGGCGGCGCGCGTCAGAGGAGGAGGGCCAGCAGCACGGGCAGGAGCACGCTGGTGGCGAGCGCGGACAGCCCCATCGAGAGCCCGGCGAAGGCCCCCTCGGTCTCGTCGTCCTGCAGCGAGCGCGAGGCGCCGATGCCGTGGGAGACCGCGCCGATGGCGAGCCCCCGCGCGCTGCGGTCCCGGACGCGGACGAGGGTGAGGAGCGCCGGCCCCGCCACCGCGCCGAGGATCCCGGCGACGATCGTGAGCGCAGCCGTGAGCGACGGGACGCCGCCGACGGCGTCGGAGAGCGCAAGGGAGACCGGCGTGGTGGCGGCCTTGGGGCTCAGCGTCCGGGCGAGGAGCTCGTCGCCGCCGGTCCACCGGGCGAGGAGGACCACCGAGACGATCGAGACGGCCGCCCCGAGGGGCACGGCCACCAGGATCGGCAGCGCCAGGCCCCGCAGCCGCCCGAGCTGGCGGTGCAGCGGCACGGCGAGCGCGACGGTCGCCGCCCCGAGCCAGAACGAGACCACCTGGGTCGCGTCGCGGTACGTCGCGGGGTCCACGCCGAGCGCCAGCAGCGCGCCGCCCACCAGGACGACCGCCACCAGCACCGGCTGGGCGAGCGCGTGGCGGCCGCTCGCGTCGCGGACCCAGCAGCCGATCCGGTAGGCGCCGAGGGTCAGCGCCACGAGGAACACCGGGGACGCGACCAGCCCGCTCATGCCCGCCCCGCCGCCCGCCCCGTGAGCAGCCGCGCCGTCCAGCCGACCACGACCAGGCCGAGGGCCCACGAGCCCACGACCGCCACCACGACGGGCACCGCATCGCTCCGCAGCACGCCCAGGTGCGCGACCACACCGGCGCCGGCCGGCACGAAGAGCAGCTGCAGGTGTGCCAGCAGCCGGTCGGCCGCCCGGACGACCGGCGCCTCACCTGGGTCACCCGGCCCGCCGGGGTCGCCCGCGCCGGGCTCGCCGTGCCGGTCACGCCGGCGGCGGCGCCGTACCTCCAGGGCGGCGAGCAGCACCACCATGCCGGCCACCGGGCCGGGCACCGGCGCGCCGGTCAGCCGGACGAGCACCTCGCCCACCAGCTGGCACACCACGAGCCACGTCAGTCCGACGACCACCCGCGCATCCTGCCCTCAGCCGCGGCGGTGGCACCCGAGCAGGTGCGGGTCGAGCAGGCCGACCGCCTCCAGCAGGGCGTGCATCGTGGTGGGCCCGACGAACACGAAGCCCCGGCGCTTGAGCTCCTTCGACAGCGCCACCGACTCCGGGGACGTGGTGGGGACCTCGTCGGTGGTCGCAGGCGCGGGAGAGGTCTCCGGCGCGAAGGAGAGGACCAGCCCCTCGAGGCCGTCCACGTCGCTCGCTCCCCGCAGCGCCACCGTGGCCCGCGCGTTGGTGACGGCGGCGTCCACCTTGAGCCGGTTGCGGACGATCCCGGCGTCGGCCATCAGCCGGGCACGGTCGTCGTCGTCGTACGCCGCGACGACGTCGGCGTCGAAGCCCACGAACGCCGCCCGGAAGGCCTCGCGCTTGCGCAGGATGGTCACCCAGGAGAGCCCGGACTGGAACGCCTCGAGGGTGAGCCGCTCCAGGTAGGCGGACTCGCCGGAGACCCGCCGGCCCCACTCGTGGTCGTGGTAGTCGCGCAGCAGGCCCGGGCCACCTGCCCAGGGGCAGCGGGCGAGACCGTCCTCGCCCACGACGGGCCCGGTCACCCCCGGCTCCGCAGCCGGGCGTGGGGCAGCGGCGGGGCGGGGATCGGCGGGAGCTCCTGACCGGCCACGACCCCGAACCGGCCGGGGCGCACGTCGGTGCCCCGCGCGACGACCCCCTGCGGCTGCGCCGGCCGCTCGTGGAGGCCGCCGGCGTCGTCGGGGTGGACCGACCGGTCACCGTCGCGGACCTGCTCCTGCCAGGCCTCGCGGAAGGCGACGACCTCCTCGTGGGTGCGCCCCACGAAGTTCCACCACATGACGATCTGCTCGCCGAAGGGCTCGCCGCCCAGGAGCAGCAGGCGGGTCGGGCGGTCCGCCGCCCGCAGCTCGAGCCGGTCGTGGCCGGGCGGCACGTGCCCGAGCTCGGCTGCCGCCACCGCACGCCCGGCGACCTCCACCTCGCCTGCGTCGACGAGGACGCCGTGCTCGAAGGCCGGGTCGACGTCGAGGACCAGGCTCGCGCCCGGGTCGAGGAGCAGCTCGGCCCCGAGGAGCGGGGTGTACGTCGGGAGGGGCGAGGTGCTGCCCAGCAGGGAGCCCAGGAAGACCCGTGCGGTCCACCCCTCACCCGTCACCGGCTCGGGGACGTGGTGGGCGAACCCGGGGTCGGCGTCCCGGTCGGCGTCGGGCAGGGCGACCCACAGCTGGGCCCCGTGCAGGACGCTGGTGGTGGGCGTGGAGACCTCCGAGTGGCTGATGCCGCGGCCGGCGGTCATCAGGTTGAGCTCGCCGGGTCGGACGGTCGCGACGTTCCCCGCGCTGTCGCGGTGCTCGACCTCGCCGGTGAAGAGCCAGCTGACCGTCTGCAGGCCGGTGTGGGGATGCGGGGGCACCACCATGCCGCCCGTCTCGGCGACGTCGTCGGGGCCGTAGTGGTCCAGGAAGCACCAGGCGCCGATGAGCGAGCGCGCCCGCGAGGGCAGCGTGCGACGCACCGTCATCGCCCGCGGGCCGCCCAGGGGCACCTCCCGCGGCGCCAGCACGCTGACGTCCTCCGCCGGGCCGCTGGCGCAGTGGTGGACCGCGGGGTCGCGCTCGGGGTTCGTCACCACACCATCATGGCGCGAGACCGAGCCGCACGCGGGCTCCGACACCGCGGCTAGGTGCGCGGGCCGCCCGCCCAGCTCCAGGCGTATGCCGGGTCCTCGCAGGCGAGCCCGCCCTCGCCGAGCTCCAGCGGGGCGAAGGTGTCGACCATGACCGCCGACTCCTCGAACCGCTCCGCGCCCAGCGACGCCTCGATGGCCTCCGGCTGCGGGCCGTGCGGGTGCCCGCCGGGGTGCAACGAGATCGACCCGAGCCCGATGCCCGAGCCCTTGCGCGCCTCGTAGTCCCCGGCGACGTAGAACATCACCTCGTCGCTGTCGACGTTGGAGTGGTAGTACGGCACCGGCACGGCCAGCTCGTGGTAGTCGACCTTGCGCGGCAGGAAGTTGCAGACGACGAAGTTGTGCCCCTCGAAGACCTGGTGGACCGGCGGCGGCTGGTGCACCTTGCCGGTGATCGGCATGAAGTCCTCGACGTTGAACGTGTACGGGTAGAGGCAGCCGTCCCAGCCGACGACGTCGAACGGATGGGTGTCGTGCACCAGCCGGCTGCCCACGATGCCGGCGGAGGTGCGGTGCTTGACCAGCACCTCGACGCCATCTCCCCCGTCTCCCCCGCCTCCCCCGTCGCCGCCCTCGACGACGAGCGGCTCGGTCGGGCCGTGCAGGTCGCGCTCGGAGTACGGCGCGTGCTCGAGCAGCTGGCCGTAGCGCGAGAGGTAGCGCCGCGGCGGAGCCACGTGGCCGCTGGCCTCGATGCAGTAGAGCCGCGAGGGCTCCGCCGGTCGCCAGCGGTGCGTGGTCGCCCGGGGCACGAGCACGTAGTCGCCGGCCCGGTACGGCAGCACGCCGAACACCGTCTCGACGACGCCGCTGCCGGCCTCGACGAAGACGCACTCGTCGCCGATCGCGTTGCGGTAGTACGCCGACGGCGCCGTGCCGGTGACGACGTAGGCCAGCCGGACGTCGTGGTTGCCGAGGACCAGCCGGCGGTCGGTGACCGCGTCCGGGCCGGTGGACAGCTCGTGCAGGCGCAGGTGCCGCGGCCGGAGCGGGTGGTTGGCGTGCCGGGCCTGGTCCGGCAGCTCCCACACCTCGGAGGCGACGATCGCCGAGGGCACGCCACGGTGGTAGAGCAGCGAGGAGTCCGAGGAGAAGCCCTCCTCCCCCATCAGCTCCTCGCGGTACAGGCGGCCCTGCGGGTCCCGGTGCTGGGTGTGGCGGGTGCGCGGCACGTCCCCCACGCAGCGGTAGTACGCCATGACTCCTCCCGCTACTCTCCGATAGTCGGACACTCCTGTCCGCTGAGGACCTCGACGTTATCGTGACGCGGGTGATGACGGAACGCTTCTGGACCGGTCTGGTCGACGACGCGGCGATCTTCCCGCCCGGCGACGCAGAGCTCGCCCCCGCCGCCCGCGCCTACGACGAGCGCGCCGGCGAGGCCGCGGAGCTCGTCGGCTCCTTCGTCGTCCGCGACACCGACCTGCCCGCCCTGCCGGCGGGCTTCTCGGGCCCGGTCTCCGTCGTGGTGGGCGGCGGCGCCGGCCAGCTCGCCGGCCCGGCCGCACTGTGCGCGAAGCGGGGCCTCACCCTGGCCGGGCTCGAGGTCGCGCTCCGAGACCTCGACGACCTGGCCGGCAACGCCCGCCGGGTGGTGGCCGCCGTCGACGCGGCCCGCGCGGAGGGCGTCCTGGCCGAGGAGGTCCCGGTCCTCGTCGAGCTGCCGCCCGAGCAGCCGACGTACTCCTGGCTGGCCGCGGCCGACGAGGTGGCCGCCGCCGAGCTCCGGCTCAAGCTGCGCACCGGCGGCACCGAGGCGCACCAATTCCCCGACGCACCCACCCTCGCCGCCTGGATCGACGCGGCGCTGGACCGCGAGACGCCGTTCAAGTGCACGGCGGGACTGCACCGGGCCCGCCGGCACACCGGCGAGGACGGCTTCGAGCACCACGGCTTCCTCAACGTCCTGGCCGCGACCCGCCGCGCCTTCGACGGCGCGGCGGCCGACGAGGTGGTGGCGACCCTGGAGGACCGGGCGCTCGACCCGGACGCAGCACCCGGGCCGGCCGAGCTGGCCGGAGCCCGCCGCTGGTTCACCTCCTTCGGCTCCTGCAGCGTCAGCGAGCCGCTGGAGGACCTGCGGGTACTGGGCCTGCTGTGACCGACCCCCACTCCGGCTTCGGCCTCGACCACCTCCCCTACGGCGTCTTCTCCGTCGCCGGCGGCGCCCGCCGCGTCGGCGTCCGCCACGGCGACCGCGTCCTCGACCTCGCCGCGAGCACCGGCCGCCCCGAGCTCGCGACCCCCTCGCTCAACGCCCTGATGGCGCTCGGGCCGGAGGTCTGGCGGCAGACCCGGGAGGAGGCGCGCTCGCTGCTGGAGGCGGGGGCCGAGACCCTGCCGCTGGCCGACGTGGAGCTGCACCTGCCGTTCGAGGTCGCCGACTACGTCGACTTCTACGCCTCCGAGCACCACGCCACGAACGTCGGGCGGATCCTGCGCCCGGACTCCGAGCCGCTGCTGCCGAACTGGAAGCACCTGCCCGTCGGCTACCACGGCCGCGCCGGCACCGTCGTGCCCAGCGGCACACCGGTGGTGCGACCCCGCGGCCAAGTGGTCACTTCGACAGGCTCAGCACAACGCTCGACAGGCTCGACCAGCGACGGACGTGCGGTCCCGACGTACGGGCCCACCGAGCGGCTCGACATCGAGGCGGAGCTGGGATTCGTCGTCGGCACCCCCTCCTCCCTCGGCGACCCGGTGCCGTACGCCGCGTTCGGCGAGCACGTCTTCGGCGTGGTCGGCCTCAACGACTGGTCCGCGCGCGACCTGCAGGCGTGGGAGTACGTCCCGCTCGGCCCCTTCCTCGGCAAGTCGTTCGCCACCACGATCAGCCACTGGGTGACGCCCGTCGCGGCGCTGGAGGCGGCGTGGTGCGACCTGCCGGCCCAGGAGCCGACACCGCTGGCCTACCTCGGTCCCGGCCAGGTCCGGGGCCTCGACATCGACGTGGAGGTCGAGCTCGACGGCGAGGTCGTCAGCCGCCCGCCGTACCGCACGATGTACTGGTCGCCCACCCAGATGCTGGCCCACCTCACCGCCAACGGCGCGTCGGTCCGCACCGGTGACCTCTTCGCCTCCGGCACGATCAGCGGGCCCGCCGAGGACCAGCGCGGGTCCCTGCTCGAGCTGTGGTGGGGGGAGCGGTTCCTCGACGACGGGGCCGAGGTCGTCCTGCGCTACTCGGCACCGGGCACGGGCGGCGGCCGGATCACCCTGGGCGAGGTCCGGGGACGGGTGGAGCCGGCGCGGGTCGACTGATCGGGCCGGCCTCAGCCCCTAGGCTCCCGCCATGGGCCTGCTCACCCCGCTCGCCGTGCGCCTCGGCGCCCAGCCGTGGATGCCGAAGCTCCTGCCCCAGGTGGTGTGGGCCGACACCCGGCTGCAGCGGCTGACCCGCGGCCGGGTGAGCGTCCTGGACCTCGCCGGCCTGCCGAACCTCACCCTGGTCGTGCCCGGCCGCCGCTCCGGCGTCCCCCGGGCCACCCCGCTGCTGTGCGTGCCGCACGAGGGCGGCTGGCTGGTCGCCGGCTCGTACTTCGGCGACCCCACGATGCCGGCGTGGGTCCACAACCTGCGGGCGACCGACCCGACCGGCGCCACGGAACCCCGGGCCCGGATCGTCACGGACGGCCGGGAGGCCGTGGTCGGCTGGCGGGAGCTCGAGGGCGAGGAGCGGGCGGCGGCGTGGCAGGTGATGCTGCGGACCTGGCCGAACTACGCGACGTACGAGGCCCGCACCGACCGGACGATCCCCGTCTTCCTGCTGACGGCGGCCTGAGCGCCGCGGGCCGGTCGACGACCCGCCACCCCGCGCGCAGGCGCACCGGGAAGATCCACAGGAGGGTCACAGGCGCAGGGAGCCGGACACACAACCGGCACGGGCTTGATGGGTGTCGTTCACCCGTCGTCCACCGGAAGCCCCAGCCTGATGCCTTCGTACGTCGCCTACCTCGCCGACCTGGCCGCCATCGGCGTCCTCGTCTTCGCCCTCTTCATGCCCCGGCACCACCGACCGGAGCTGGTCGTCGCCTTCCTGACGACCAACATCGGTGTCCTGGCCGTCGCCTCGGCCCTCAGCTCGAGCACCGTGGGCGCCGGCCTGGGGCTCGGCCTGTTCGGCATCCTCTCGATCATCAGGTTGCGCTCGGAGGAGCTGGCGCAGCACGAGATCGCCTACTACTTCGCCTCCTTGACGCTCGGCCTGCTCGGAGGACTGGGCGCCGCCACGACCCTCGTCGACCTGCTGCTCATGGTGGCCGTGCTGGTCGCGGTGGGGGTCGGCGACCACCCCCGCGTCGCCCCGCGGACCCGGTCGCAGCAGCTCCTCCTCGATCGGGCCCACGCCGACCAGCGGTCGCTGGTCGCGCACGTGGAGGCACTGCTCGAGACCACGGTCGCCTCCACCAAGGTGGTGCGGCTGGACCTGGTCAACGACACGACCCTCGTCGACGTCCGCCACCGCCCACACGAGCCGGTCCGGGGAGCGACGGCTCGCAGCGAGGGGCCGGCACGAGGCGTGGAGCTGGTCGGGTGAGCGCGCCGACCATCGCCTCGGTCGACCGACTGCCCGCGGTCACGCTCGACGACCTCGTCGAGGAAGCCGAGCTGCTGGCCCGCGTGGACCGCAAGTACGTCGTCGCGCGCCGCGACCTGGACGACATGCTCGACCACCTGCCTCGGGAGACCCGGGTCCTCGAGATCGACGGCCGCCGCGAGTTCGGCTACCTCTCCACCTACCTCGACACCCCGGACCTGCAGAGCTACCTCGGTTCGGGACGGTCGCGGCGCGGCCGTTGGAAGGTGCGGGGCCGGCGCTACCTCGACACCGGGGGCAGCTGGCTGGAGGTGAAGACCGCCGGCGCGCGCGGGCGGACGCTGAAGCACCGCGTCGCCCACCCCGACCCCGGCGACGCCGGGCTCACCGTCGAGGGGGCGGCCCTGGTCGCAGCGCTCGTCGGCACCGGCGTCGTCCCCGACCTGCACCCGGTCCTGGCCACCTCGTACCAACGCACGACGCTGTTGCTGCCCGGGGCCTCGGCCCGGGTCACGATCGACACCGAGCTGGGCTGGACGTCGCTCGTCCACGGCCGCGACCTCGACCGACCGAGCCTGGCCATCATCGAGACCAAGGGTGGTTCGACCCCCTCGGTCGTCGACCGGTCGCTGTGGCGTCGCGGCCACCGCCCGGTGCGCCTGTCGAAGTACGGCGCCGGCATGGCCGCCCTCGACCAGACCCTGCCTCCGCTCAAGTGGCACGACGCGTTGGTCCGCCACCTCCACGTGCACCCGAACCCTCACCAGAACTGGATCAGTCGACGATGAAGACCACGCTGCGCCGCCGCATCGCCGCGGCCACCTCCACCCTCCTGCTCGTCAGCCTCGGCGCCTGCTCGAGCGCAGGCACCACGCTGACCGGCGGCACCACGACCTCCTCCGGCACCACGACGGCGGTGGACGCGAGCAGCGTCTCCGCCACCCTGCCCACGCTGGACGACACCCACGCCGACAGCAACGACCTCGAGCACGACGCTGCCACCGCGACGACCGTGGCCCTGGCCGACGGGTCGACCACCGTGGACGGCGCCGGGGCCGACGTGGACGGCGACGTGGTGCGGATCAGCGCCGCCGGGACGTACGTGCTGTCCGGCAGCCTCGCCGACGGCCAGGTCGTCGTCGACAGCTCGGGCGACGGCAAGGTCGTGCTCGTGCTGGACGGCGTGGACCTCACCTCGCTCGACAGCTCGCCGCTGGTCGTCACCGCCGCCGACGAGGTCGTCGTGGTCCTCGCCGACGGCAGCCGGAACACGCTGTCGGACGCGGAGGCATCCGCAGCCGACGACGACGAGGACGACGCCCCGACGGCGACGCTGTTCTCCATGGCCGACCTCACCGTCGGCGGCACCGGTGCACTCACCGTCCACGGCCTCAGCAACGACGGGATCGCCACCAAGGACGGCCTGGTCGTCCTCGGCGGCACCATCACCGTCGACGCCGTCGACGACGGCATCCGCGGCAAGGACTACCTCGTCGTCGAGGACGGCGAGACCACCGTCGAGGCCGGCGGCGACGGGCTCAAGTCCGACAGCGACACGGCCGGAGAGCTGGGGTGGGTCCTCGTCGACGGAGGAGACCTCACCGTCTCCGGCACGTCCGACGGCATCGACGCCACCGGGGCGATCTACGTCGCCGGCGGCTCGCTCACCGTGCCGCGCTCGGGCGAGGGTCTCGAGGCTGCGGTCATCCGGATCGCCGGCGGCACCGTCTCGGTCGCCGCGGACGACGACGGCCTCAACGCCACCAGCGGCTCGACCGCCGGCGGCAGCGAGCAGGTCGAGGACGGAGTGACGGTGGACGTCACGGGCGGCACCGTCCAGGTCACGGCGGGTTCGGACGGCATCGACTCCAACGGCTCGGCCAGCATCACCGGTGGCACGGTGGCCGTCGCCACCGCCGGGGGCGGCGGTGGCGGTGGCAGCGGGGCGCTGGACGTCAACGGGACGCTCGACGCGTCGGCCGTGGTCACGCTGGCCTCCGCGGTCACCGCGGGCACCCGGGTCAGCCTCACCGACGCCGGCGGGGACGTGGTGGCCAGCATCGTGACGGACGTCGATGCGAGCTCCCTCCTCGTGGCCGACGAGGCGCTGGTGGAGGGCTCGAGCTACACCGTCTGGACCGGTACGGCGGAGACGTCCCCCGCCTCCGTCGACGGGCTCACCGAGTCCGGCACGGTCGCGGCGGCAGTCCCGTCGTCGGGCGGCTTCGGCGGTGGTCCCGGGGGCTCCGGCGGGCGCCCTGGGATGCCACCCGGCGACGCCAGCTGAGGGCCGAACGCAGCGGACCCCCGCGCGAGGCGGGGGTCCGATGCCTGGAGCTTCGTCCAGTGGCAGGTGAAGGATTCGAACCTTCGAAGGCAAAAGCCGACGGATTTACAGTCCGCTCCCATTGGCCGCTCGGGCAACCTGCCGGGTGCCGCGCCGGGGCCGTGTGGACCCTGCGACGACGGGACGGAACAATAGCGCAGTCACCACCGCAGCGAAAAACGTCATGGAGGGCTCCCAGATGGCCGACTCGTCGTTCGACATCGTCAGCAAGCTCGACCGCCAGGAGGTCGACAACGCCCTCGGCCAGACCGCCCGGGAGGTCGCGACCCGGTTCGACTTCAAGGGCACCGGCGCGACCATCGAGTGGTCCGGCGAGCAGGTCATCGAGATCTCGGCCTCGGCCGACGATCGGGCGTCCGCCGTCCTCGACGTCTTCAAGGACAAGCTGGTCAAGCGCCAGCAGAGCCTGAAGATCCTCGACGCCTCCGAGCCGCGCCAGTCGGGGCAGCAGTCCAAGATCACGATCGCCCTCAAGGAGGGGATCAGCTCCGAGGACGCCAAGAAGATCTCCAAGCTGATCCGCGACGAGGGCCCCAAGGGCGTGAAGGCCCAGATCCAGGGCGACGAGCTGCGCGTGTCGTCGAAGAAGCGCGACGACCTGCAGGCCGTCCAGGCACTGGTCAAGCAGCAGGACTACGACTTCGCGGTGCAGTTCACCAACTACCGCTGACGCCCACCGCTGGGCTCACCGTTGACGCGCGTCGTCGCCGGGGCGGGCCCCGATCCGGGCCGCTGTGTCGACCACCACACGGCCGCCGGGGGTCCGGCAGGGAAGACGGCTCCGGCTGCGCTTGTTCTCTCTCTATCGTGGACGGGTCGACCCATCATCGGGAAACTAGAACAGGTTCCAGTTTCGACCCGGTCGACGTACGATCGACCGATCAACGGACGGGCATCGTCCGCATACGCACGAGGGAAGTGGGCGCGCGTTGTCCAGCCAGCCACAGAAGCAGGTCAAGCAGCTCGACCGGGTGATCATCCGGTTCGCCGGGGACTCCGGCGACGGCATGCAGCTGACCGGCGACCGGTTCACCCAGGAGTCGGCGTCGTTCGGCAACGACCTCGCGACCCTGCCCAACTTCCCGGCCGAGATCCGGGCGCCCCAGG
>NZ_JBNCOG010000031.1:0-44718 GCF_051280745.1 Nocardioides ureilyticus
AAGGGCGGCACGGTCGCTCACGACCGTGCCGCCCCTCGTGGTGCTCGTGACGGGATCCGGGTCAGGGAGTCAGGCCCAGCGCTCCGAGGCGGGGACGAAGTCCAGCCCGCGCTCGCCGGTGTAGACCTGCTTCGGGCGGGCGATCTTCTGCTCCTTGTCCTGGACCAGCTCCTCCCACTGCGCCAGCCAGCCGGGGGTCCGGCCGATGGCGAAGAGGACGGTGAACATCTCCGGCGGGAACTGGAGGGCCTCGTAGATCAGCCCGGAGTAGAAGTCGACGTTCGGGTAGAGCTTGCGCTTGACGAAGTACTCGTCCTCGAGCGCGATCTTCTCCAGCTCCAACGCGATGTCGAGCAGCGGGTTGGTGCCGGTGACCTCGAAGACGTCGTCGGCGGCCTTCTTGATGATCCGCGCCCGCGGGTCGTAGTTCTTGTAGACGCGGTGGCCGAAGCCCATCAGGCGCTCGTCGCCGTTCTTGACGCCCTCGATGAAGCCCGGGATGTTGTCGGTCGTGCCGATCCGGCGCAGCATCCGCAGCACGGCCTCGTTGGCCCCGCCGTGCAGCGGCCCGAAGAGCGCGCCGATGCCGGCGGAGACGGCGGAGTAGGGGTCGACCTGCGAGGAGCCGACCGAGCGCACGGCGTTGGTCGAGCAGTTCTGCTCGTGGTCGGCGTGGAGGATGAAGAGCACGTCGAGCGCCTTCACCAGCCGCGGGTCGGCGTCGTAGTTCTGCTCGCTCATCTTGAACAGCATCGACAGGAAGTTCGCCGTGTAGTCGAGCTCGTTGTCGGGGTAGATGTAGGGCTTGCCCTGCGCGTGGCGGAAGGCCCACGCGCCCAGGGTCGGCATCTTCGCGATCATGCGGACGATCTGCATGTGCCGGTTGTCGCCGTCGCTGATGTTGCGTGCGTCGGGGTAGAACGTCGACAGGGCTCCCACCGACGCCATCAGCATCCCCATCGGGTGCGCGTCGTACCGGAAGCCCTGCATGAAGCTCTTGATGTTCTCGTGCACGAACGTGTGGTAGGTGATCTCGTGCACCCACGTCTCGTACTGCTCCTTGGTGGGCAGGTCGCCGTGGATGAGCAGGTAGGCCACCTCGAGGAACGTGGACTTCTCGGCCAGCTGCTCGATGGGGTAGCCGCGGTACTCGAGGATCCCCTTGTCGCCATCGATGAAGGTGACCGCGCTGCGGCACGAGGCGGTGTTGACGAAACCGGGGTCGTAGACGGCAAGGCCGGGGTTGTCCTCCCCGGCCTTGATCTTCCCGAGGTCGGCGGCCTTGATGGTGCCGTCGGTGATCGGGACGTCGTACTCCTGTCCGGTGCGGTTGTCGCGGACGGTGAGAGAGTCAGTCACTCCTCCAACTTAGACCGCGTCCCGGTGCGCCGGTAACCGGGTGTCCCGCGACTCGGTCGGGGGGCCGTGCCGTTTTGACCCGGACCCACGCGCGCCCGTAGTCTTGCCGGTCGCGACTCCTGCCGCGCCCACTCCTCGCCGAGCCCCCTCCGGGGCCGGCGCCGGACGGGTGCAGATCCGGACGACGACCTAGGTCGGGCGAGCCGGGCAGTGTTCGTCAGAAGCCGCAGCAGCACCACCCGGTCGGGTCCTCCGCCCGGGTCCCACGAACGAAGAGAGCTGAACAGCCGTGCGTACGTACGCCCCGAAGCCCGCTGACATCCAGCGCGAGTGGCACGTGATCGACGCGACCGACATCGTCCTCGGTCGTCTCGCCGTGCAGTCCGCCAACCTCCTCCGCGGCAAGCACAAGCCGATCTTCGCGCCGAACGCCGACACCGGCGACTTCGTCATCGTGATCAACGCCGAGAAGGTCGCGCTGTCGAGCAACAAGAAGGTCACCAAGATGGCCTACCGCCACTCCGGCTACCCGGGCGGTCTCTCGGCCACCCCGGTCGGCGAGCTCCTCGAGAAGGACGCCCGCAAGGTCATCGAGAAGGCCGTGTGGGGCATGCTCCCCAAGAACCGCCTCGGTCGGCAGATGCTCAAGAAGCTCAAGGTCTACTCCGGCCCCAACCACCCGCACCAGGCCCAGAAGGCCGTCCCGTTCGAGATCAAGCAGATCTCCCAGTAATCGACTGCCGTCCTACGAAAGTCTGAGTGAGGAACACCGTGGCTGAGACCACCGACACCAACACCGAGGTCGAGGAGACCTACGAGGTCAACGCGGAGGGCGTGGCGTACAGCTCCGAGAGCGCGCCGTCCGCCGACGCACCCGAGCGCCCCGCGACGATCGCCCCCGGCGCGGCCACCGGCCGTCGCAAGGAGGCCGTCGCCCGCGTCCGGATCGTGCCGGGCACCGGCGTCTGGACCGTGAACGGCCGGACCCTGGACTCCTACTTCCCGAACAAGCTGCACCAGCAGGTCGTGAACGAGCCGTTCGCCGCCCTGCAGCTCGAGGGCCGCTTCGACGTCATCGCCCGCATCCACGGCGGCGGCATCACCGGTCAGGCCGGCGCGCTGCGCCTCGGCGTGGCCCGCTGCCTGAACGCGATCGACCTCGACGCCAACCGGCCGACCCTGAAGAAGGCCGGCCTCCTGACCCGGGACGCCCGTGTCATCGAGCGCAAGAAGGCCGGTCTGAAGAAGGCGCGCAAGGCGCCGCAGTTCAGCAAGCGCTGACGTCCCGCGTGGGTCGTCTCTTCGGCACGGACGGGGTCCGGGGCCAGGCGAACGGTGTGCTCACCGCGTCGCTGGCCCTGGACCTTTCCGTTTCCGCTGCCCGGGTCCTCGCCGAGCACGGTGACCTCGAGGGGTCGGGGAACGGGGGACGCCCGTTCGCGGTCGTCGGCCGCGACACCCGGATCTCGGGGGAGTTCCTCGAGGCCGCGGTCGTGGCGGGGCTGGCCTCCGCAGGGGTCGACGTGGTGCTGCTCGGGGTTCTCCCGACGCCGGGCGTCGCCCACCTCACCGACGCGCTCGGCGCCGACCTCGGCGTGATGCTGTCGGCGTCGCACAACCCGATGCCCGACAACGGCATCAAGTTCCTGGCCCGCGGCGGGGTGAAGCTCGACGACGCGCTCGAGGACGAGATCGAACGCCGGTACGGCGAGGTGGGCGTGCTGCCCGTCGGCGCGGCCGTGGGCCGGGTCCGCGAGGCGCACGGCTCCGCGGTCGACGACTACGTCCGCCACCTCGTGCAGACCCTCCCGGCTCCCTCGCCCGCGGGCGCCCGGCCGCTCGAAGGGCTGACCGTCGTCCTCGACTGCGCGGAGGGCGCGGCGTACGAAGCCGGGCCGAAGGCGCTGGCGGCCGCCGGCGCGCGGGTCGTGCCGATCCACGCGTCCCCGGACGGGCTGAACATCAACGACGGTTGCGGCTCCACGCACCTCGAGCCGCTCCGGGCGGCCGTGGTCGAGCACGGCGCGGACGTCGGGTTCGCCCTCGACGGCGACGCCGACCGCTGCCTGGCCGTCGACCACACCGGCGAGGTCGTCGACGGCGACCAGATCCTCGCGGTGCTGGCCGTCGGCATGGCCGAGACCGGCCGGCTCGCGCACGGGACCGTGGTCTCCACGGTGATGAGCAACCTCGGCTTCGTCCAGGCCATGGAGGCCGCGGGCATCGGGGTGCGGCAGACCAAGGTGGGCGACCGCTACGTCCTCGAGGCGATGCGCCGGTCCGGCTACACCCTCGGCGGCGAGCAGTCCGGCCACGTCATCATGAGCGAGCACGCCACGACCGGCGACGGGATCCTCACCGCGCTGCAGGTGCTCGGCCGGATGGCCGTGACCGGCTCGCCGCTGCGCGACCTGGCTTCGGTCATGACCCGGCTGCCGCAGGTGCTGGTCAACGTGCCCGGGGTCGACAAGTCCCGCGCCGACGACGACGCGGCGCTCGCCGCGGCCGTGGCCGAGGAGGAGGCTGCGCTCGGCGGGACCGGCCGGGTGCTGCTGCGCCCCTCCGGCACCGAGCCGCTGGTCCGCGTGATGGTCGAGGCGCCCACCGCGGACGGCGCCCGCGACGTCGCCGAGCGGCTCGCAAAGGTGGTGCGGGAGCGGCTGACGCTGTCGTAGCGTCGCCGTCCGTGCCCTCTGCTGCTGACATCGTCCTCTCCGTCGTCGATCCGGCCGACGAGCCCTCCCGGCACGCCTGGTGGGCCGTGGGGGAGTCGGCCAGCCGTGACCGCGCCTACGACGCCTGGCCGTCGTGGGGAGCCGCGGGGCCCGAGCTCGCCAGCCCCCGCACCGACACCGACGTGACGCTCGTGCTCGCCGTCGACGCCCAGCAGCGCCCGGTCGGTGCCGGGCGGCTGACGCTGTCGACGATGGACAACCCGCACCTGGCCGAGGTCGAGGTGTACGTCGCGCCCGACGCGCGCCGGCAGGGCGTCGGGTCGGCGGTGCTCGCCGACCTCGAGGAGCGGGCTGTGGTCGCCGGCCGGACGACGGCGCTGGGAACGACGTACGCGCCGGTCGGTGCGGAGAGCGCGGGGTCGCTGTTCTGCGCCGCTCGCGGCTACCCGGTCGCCAGCCACGAGGAGACCAAGCTGCTCGACCTGGGGACGGCGCCGGCGACCTGGCCGGCGTTGGACGACGAGGTCGCGCGCCACCTCGGCGGCTACACGGTGGTCGGCTTCGAGGACGTCGTGCCCGAGGCGTACGTCGAGGACTTCTGCGCGCTGCTGTGCACCTTCCTCACGATGATCCCGACCGGCGACGTGGACTTCGAGGACGAGGTGTGGACGCCCGAGCGGCTGCACGAGCACGAGCGGCACACGGCGGCGTCCGGGCGGACGTGGATCGTCGCCCTGGCGCTGACCCCGGAGGGGCGGGCCTGCGGCTTCACCGAGGTGGGGATCTCCCGGGCGGAGCCGCGGATGGCCTCCGTGGGCGGCACGATGGTGGCGGCCGAGCACCGTGGCCACCGGCTGGGCCTGGCGATGAAGATGCACAACCACCGTCGGCTGCTCGAGCTCTTCCCCGGCTGCCAGCACGTCGAGACCGGCAACGCCGGCGTCAACGCCGCGATGAACGCCGTCAACGAAGCCCTCGGCTACCGCGTCGTGGAGCGCTCCCTGGACGTGCAGAAGAGGCTCGCACCGGCCGGCTCGCGGCGGGTCTAGGACACGTCCTAGGGTCGGTCTCGTGACAGCTCCTGGCCCCGAGATCTCCGTCGAACGGCTGAGCAAGTCCTTCGGCTCCGTCCGCGCGGTCGACGACCTCACCTTCACCGTGCGGCCCGGTGTCGTCACCGGCTTCCTCGGCCCCAACGGGTCGGGGAAGACGACGACGCTGCGGATGCTGCTCGGCCTGACTCGCCCGAGCGGTGGCCGGGCGCTCGTCGACGGCAGGCCGTACGTCGAGCACCCCCGCCCGGCCCGCGTGGTCGGCGCCGCGCTGGAGGCGTCGAGCTTCCACCCCGGCCGCACCGGCCTGGCGCACCTGGAGGCCTACGCGCCGCAGGTCGGCGTCGGCCGGGACCGCTGCCGGGAGGTCCTCGACCTGGTCGGGATGGGGCCCGCCGGCGGCCGGAAGGTCGGCGGATACTCCATGGGCATGCGGCAGCGGCTCGGCCTCGCGACCGCCCTGCTCGGCGACCCGCCGGCCATCGTCCTCGACGAGCCGGCCAACGGCCTGGACCCCGAGGGCATCGTCTGGCTGCGCCGCCTGCTGCGCCACTTCGCGGGGGAGGGGCGCACCGTCCTGGTCTCGAGCCACGTGCTGGCCGAGGTCGAGCACAGCGTCGACGACGTCGTCATCATCGCCGGCGGCCGGCTCGTCCACGCCTCCTCGCTCGCGGGGCTCGCCGAGCTGGCCTCGCCGGAGGTGTACGTCGAGTCGCCCGACGCCCGCGCGCTGGCCGAGCTCCTCGCCCGTCGCGGGTGGGCCGGTGCCCCGCACGAGCGCGGGTTCCGGGTCGCCGACGTCACCGCCGCCACGCTCGGCGCCGCCGCCCACGCCGACCGCGTGGAGCTCCACCAGCTGGTCGACCGCGGCGCGGGCCTGGAGGAGGTCTTCCTCCGGCTGACCGCCGCCGGGCCGCCCGGCCCCGTGCAGGCCACCGATGCGCCGACCGCGCCCGCCGCGACCCCTCCGGAGGAGACCCGATGAGCGCCGCCCTGCTCGCCGAGTACCGCAAGCTCGTCTCCACCTCCACGTGGTGGTGGCTCCTGCTGGTGATGGCGGCCTACCTCGGCTTCATCGGCCTGGTCATGGGGTTCTCGATGACCGTCGAGGTGCCGGCCGAGGCGGGGGTGCCGGCGATGGACGGCGCCGCGGCCGCCACCACGACGTACTCGCTGGTGAGCGCGATCGGCTACGTCTTCCCCCTGGTGGTGGGCAGCCTCGCGATCACCGGGGAGTTCCGCCACCGGACGATCACCCAGTCGCTGCTGGTCGAGCCGCGGCGCAGCGTCCTGCTCGCCGCGAAGCTTCTCGCCACCGTGCCGCTCGGCCTGCTCTACGGCGTGGTCGGCGTCGCCGCGATCGTCGCCGGGAGCGCCCCGCTGCTCGCCTGGCGCGGCGAGGGGGCGTACCTGGCTGCGGGCGACACCTGGGAGGTGCTGCTGCTGGGGGTGCTGGTGATGGCGCTGTGGGCGGTGATCGGCGTCGCCTTCGGCAGCGTCGTCCCCAACCAGGTCGCCGCCGTGGTGGTGATCCTCGCCTTCACCCAGTTCGTCGAGCCCATCGCCCGGATCGGCCTCGGCTCGGTCGACGCGCTCGCGGGCGTGGCGCAGTTCCTCCCCGGCGCCGCGGCCGACGGCCTGATGGGTGCCAGCTTCTTCAACGAGCTCGGCACCGGCGACCTGCTGCCGCGGTGGGCCGCCCTGCTCGTGCTCCTCGGGTACGCCGTCGGGCTCGCAGCGCTCGGCCGGGTCACCACCCTGCGCCGCGACGTGGGGTGAGGCCGGCGGGCCCTCAGAGCTTCCGGAGCCGCACGTAGCGCACCGAGTGGTCGAGGTCCTTGCGCATCACCAGGGTCGCGCGGGAGCGGGTGGGCAGGATGTTCTGCACCAGGTTGGGCCCGTTGATGGTGTCCCAGATCCGCTCGGCCTCCGCGACGGCCTCCTCGTGGGTGAGGCGGGCGTAGCGGGCGAAGTAGGAGCCCGGGTCGCGGAACGCCGTCTCCCGCAGCTGGAGGAAGCGCTCGACGTACCAGCTGCGGATCTTGTCCCGGCCGGCGTCGACGTAGACGCTGAAGTCGAAGAAGTCG
Organism: Nocardioides ureilyticus; assembly: GCF_051280745.1. Lineage (NCBI taxonomy): Bacteria > Bacillati > Actinomycetota > Actinomycetes > Propionibacteriales > Nocardioidaceae > Nocardioides > Nocardioides ureilyticus. The sequence goes on from NZ_JBNCOG010000031.1 coordinate 7,174, forward strand.
CTGACCGCCAGGCTGGTGCGGCCGTCCTCGCGCACCCGCGCGGGCTGCAGCACGTTGAGCCCCTCGACGATCACGATGTCGGGACGCTTGACGACGACCTTCTCGTCGGGGACGACGTCGTAGACCAGGTGGGAGTAGACCGGGGCCTCGACCTCGTCCTTGCCAGACTTGATGTCGACGACGAAGCGGAGCAGCGCCCGGCGGTCGTAGGACTCGGGGAAGCCCTTGCGGTGCAGGATGCCGCGCCGCTCGAGCTCGGCGTTGGGGTGCAGGAAGCCATCGGTCGTCACCAGCGCGACGTTGGGGTGCTCGGGCCAGTGGGCGAGCATCTGCTGCAGCACCCGCGCGGTCGTCGACTTCCCGACCGCCACCGAGCCGGCGACGCCGATCACGAACGGGGTGCGTGGCGGCGTGCGGCGGTGCAGGAAGTCCTCCTGCTTGCGGTGCAGGCGGCCGGCGGACTCGACGTACAGGCTCAGCAGGCGGCTCAGCGGCAGGTAGACCTCGCGCACCTCGTCGAGGTCCAGGGAGTCCCCGAGCCCGCGGAGCGTCCGGATCTCCTGCGCGGTGAGCGGGCTCTCGGCCTCGGCGCCGAGCGCCGCCCACGCCGAGCGGTCGAGCTCGATGTAGGGAGACGGCTCCTTCCCGGACTCCTCGTGCGAGGGGAGTCCGGTCGTGGGCGCGGGGCCGGACGGCATGGCCGCGATTGTTGCAGCCGCGCCGCGTGGCGGCCGGAGCGGTCCACCGCCGATAGAGTGGGGCCCATGTGCGGGATCGTCGGGTACGTCGGGGACAAGCAGGCCCAGGACGTCGTCATCGAGGGCCTGCGCAGGCTCGAGTACCGCGGGTACGACTCCGCCGGTATCGCCCTCGTCGACGGCGACACCATCGCCTCGGAGAAGCGCGCCGGCAAGCTGGCCAACCTCGAGAAGGCCATCGACGAGGCGCCACTGCCACGGTCGACCACCGGCATCGGGCACACCCGCTGGGCCACCCACGGCGCGCCGAACGACGTCAACGCCCACCCGCACCTCGGCTCGACCGGCCGGGTCGCCCTCGTGCACAACGGAATCATCGAGAACTTCGACGACCTCCGCGCCCGCCTGGAGGCCGACGACCACGTGCTGCGCTCGGAGACCGACACCGAGGTGGCCGCACACCTGCTCGAGCTGCAGGTCATCTCGGGTGTCGACCTCACCACCGCGATGCAGCGGGTCTGCCAGCAGCTCGAGGGAGCCTTCACCCTGGTGGCCGTCGACGGGCAGGACCCCTCCCGGGTCGTCGCCGCCCGGCGGAACTCGCCGTTGGTCGTCGGGCTCGGCGAGGGCGAGAACTTCCTCGGCTCCGACGTCGCGGCCTTCATCGAGCACACCCGTGAGGCGCTCGAGCTCGGCCAGGACCAGGTCGTGACGATCACCCGCGAGGGCGTGGAGGTGACCACCTTCGACGGCGCGCCGGCCGAGGGCACCCGCTACCACGTCGACTGGGACCTCTCGGCCGCCGAGAAGGACGGCCACGACTGGTTCATGCGCAAGGAGATCTTCGAGCAGCCCCGAGCCGTCGCCGACTCGCTGCTGGGGCGGCACAGCCGGACCGGCCAGCTGCAGCTCGACGAGATGCGCCTCTCCGACCAGGAGCTGCGCGACATCGACAAGATCATCATCATCGCGTGCGGCACCTCGTTCTACGCCGGGCTCGTGGCGAAGTACGCCATCGAGCACTGGTGCCGCGTGCCCGTGGAGGTCGAGCTGGCCTCGGAGTTCCGCTACCGCGACCCGATCCTCGACTACTCCACGCTCGTGGTCGCGATCAGCCAGTCCGGCGAGACCGCCGACACCCTCCAGGCGATCCGGCACGCGCGCCTGCAGCGCTCCAAGGTGCTCGCCCTCTGCAACACCAACGGCTCCACGATCCCGCGCGAGTCCGACGCGGTCATCTACACCCACGCCGGCCCCGAGATCGGCGTCGCCTCCACCAAGGGTTTCCTCACCCAGCTGGTGGCCTGCTACCTGCTGGCGCTCTACCTCGCCCAGGTCAAGGGCACCCGGTTCGGTGACGAGATCACCGAGATCATGCACCAGCTCGAGGAGATCCCCGGCCAGATCGAGTCGGTGCTCGAGCAGGCGGAGTCGGTCTACGACCTGGCGCGGGCCCACGTCGGCACCCGGTCGGTGCTCTTCCTCGGCCGGCACGCCGGCTACCCCGTGGCCCTCGAGGGCGCGCTGAAGCTCAAGGAGCTGGCCTACATCCACGCCGAGGGCTTCGCGGCCGGCGAGCTCAAGCACGGCCCCATCGCGCTGGTCGAGCAGGGGCTGCCGGTCCTCTGCGTCGTGCCTCCGCGTGGCCGGGACCAGCTCCACGACAAGATGATCAGCGGCATCCAGGAGGTCCGGGCGCGGGGCGCGCACACGATCTGCCTGGTCGAGGAGGGCGACGCCTCCATCGAGCCGTACGCCGACGAGCTGATCCGCCTGCCGAAGGTGCCCGTGCTGCTCCAGCCGCTGGTTGCCGTCGTACCGCTGCAGCTGTTCGCCTGCGAGCTGGCGACCGCCATGGGCCACGACGTGGACCAGCCGCGCAACCTGGCCAAGTCCGTCACCGTCGAGTAGATGCCGGTCATCGGCGTCGGCATCGACGTGGTCGACATCGAGCGCTTCGGGGAGTCCCTGGCCCGGACGCCGGCCCTCGGCGCCCGGCTCTTCACCGAGGCCGAGGCGTCCCGGCCGCTGGCCTCCCTCGCGGCCCGGTTCGCGGCGAAGGAGGCGCTCGCCAAGGCGCTCGGCGCGCCGGTGGGGATGGCCTGGCACGACGCCGAGGTGGTCTCGGAGTCCTCGGGCCGGCCGTTGTTCACGATCCGCGGGTCGGTGCGGGCGCGCGCGGACGAGCTCGGCGTCGCCTCCGTCCACCTCTCGCTCTCCCACGACGCCGGGATCGCCTCGGCGGTCGTCGTCCTCGAGTCCTGACCCCACCGCCGCGTGCTGCTGAGAGTGCGCCTGAGCGCACGCTGGGCAGCACGCGGCGGATAACGTCGCGGGCATGAGGCAGGCCCACACCGTCGCCCAGGTCCGCGCGGCCGAGGCGGAGCTGCTGGCCCGCCTGCCCGAGGGCGCACTGATGCAGCGCGCCGCGCACGGCCTCGCGACCGCGGTGGTCGACCTGCTCGGCGGGGCGTACGGCGCCCGCGTGCTGCTGCTCGTCGGCTCCGGGGACAACGGCGGCGACGCGCTGCACGCCGGCGCCCTGCTGGCCCGGCGCGGCTGCCGGGTCGAGGCGCGGCTGCTCTCCCCACGGGTGCACGAGGGCGGGCTGGCGGCCCTGCGGCGGGCCGGCGGCCGGTTGGTCGACGCGCCCGGCCGGCCCGACGTGGTCGTCGACGGCATCGTCGGCATCGGCGGACGGCCGGGCCTGCGCCCGGAGGCCGAGCAGGCGCTGGCCGGGCTCGAGGGCGTGCCGGTGGTCGCGGTCGACGTGCCGTCGGGGGTCGGCGTCGACACCGGCGAGCTGGCCGGACCGCACGTGCGGGCCGACCTGACCGTCACCTTCGGCACCCACAAGCCGGCCCACCTGGTCGACCCGGCCGCGCAGGCCTGCGGTCCGGTCCACCTCGTCGACCTCGGACTCGACCTCCCGCCCACCGACGTGGAGGCCCTGCAGGCCGGTGACGTCGCGGGGCTGCTGCCGCGGCCGGCTCCCGACGCGCACAAGTACACCCGCGGCGTCGTCGGTGTCCGTGCCGGCTCGGCGCAGTACCCGGGCGCCGCGCTGCTCTCGGTCGCGGGCGCGGCCTGCGGCCTGGCGGGCATGGTCCGCTTCGTCCCTTCGACAGGCTCAGGACGGGCGGGGGAGCCAGCGGTCGCTGACCGGGTGCGTGAGGTGCACCCCGAAGTCGTCGGCGCCGGCCGGGTGCAGGCGTGGGTGGTGGGCTCGGGCGGCGGGGACGCCGCCGGTGACGCCCTGGCGGAGGCGCTGCGCGACGAGGTGCCCACCGTGGTGGACGCCGACGCGCTGCGCCACGTACGCCCCGGCGCCGGGCGGCTGGTGCTCACGCCGCACGCGGGCGAGCTGGCCGCGGTGCTCGAGTGCGAGCGCGCGGAGGTGGAGGCCGCGCCGCTGGCCTCCGCACGCCGGGCGGCGGCCGAGCTGCGTGCGGTGGTGCTGCTCAAGGGCCGCCGCTCGGTCACCGCGCGGCCCGACGGGCGGGTCCGCGTCACCACGAGCGGTACGCCGTGGCTCGCGACCGCCGGGTCCGGCGACGTCCTCGGCGGGCTGGTCGGTGCGCTCCTCGCCGCGGGCCTCGACCCGTTCGACGCGGCGAGCGTCGGCTCGTGGCTGCACGGCGCCGCGGCCACGCTGGCCAGCGGCGGCGGGCCGATCGTCGCGGGCGACGTCGCGCGCGCCCTCCCGGCCCTGGTCAGGAGCCTGTCGACCACCTGAACGGGCGAGGTGGGAGAATCGGCCGACATGAGCTCCCTGCCGGTCGCCCGCGCCGAGGTCCTCGTCGACCTCGCGGCGCTCCGGCACAACGTCCGCACCCTCACCGAGCTCTGCGGCGTGGCGATGATGACGGTGGTCAAGGCCGACGGGTACGGCCACGGCCTGGTCGAGGTCGCCCGCGCCGCCCGCGAGGCCGGTGCCGCGTGGCTCGGCGTCGCCACGATCGAGGAGGCGCTGGCACTGCGGGCGGGCGGCGACACCGGGCGGGTGCTGTGCTGGCTGACCGTCCCGGGGGAGGACCACGGCCCTGCCGTCGCCGCCGGCGTCGACGTCACGGCGTACTCGCTGGCGGAGCTCGACGAGGTCGCCGCGGCGGTCGACCGGATCGGCACGCCCGCGCGGCTGCAGCTGAAGGTCGACACCGGCCTGTCCCGGGGTGGGGCCACCGCCGCCGACTGGCCCGCGCTCGTCGCCGCAGCCCGTCGCGGCGAGGAGCAGGGCCACTGGCGCGTCACCGGCCTCTGGTCCCACCTCGCTGCCGCCGACGAGCCCGACCACCCGGCCAACGACGCGCAGGAGCGCGCCTTCCGCGACGCGCTCGCCGTGGCCGACCAGGCCGGCCTGCGCCCCGAGGTCCGGCACCTGGCCAACAGCGCCGCCGCGGTCCTGCGTCCGAGCGCGCGCTTCGACCTCGTCCGGTGCGGCATCGCGTCGTACGGCCTCGACCCGGCGCCCGGCGCGACCCCCGACCTCGGCCTGGTGCCGGCGATGACGGTCCGCACCCGGTTGGCGATGGTCAAGCAGGTCGAGGCGGGCGCGGGCGTCTCCTACGGCCACACCTGGGTCGCCGGGGGTCCGACGACCCTGGGCCTGGTGCCGCTCGGGTACGCCGACGGTGTGCCGCGCCACGGCAGCGACGTGCTGCGGATGGCCGTCGGCGGCCGCCCGCGTCCGGTCCGTGGCCGGGTCTGCATGGACCAGGTGGTCGTCGACCTCGGGGACCAGCCGGCCCGCGCCGGTGACGACGTGGTCCTCTTCGGTCCCGGCCGGGAGGGAGAGCCGACGGCGCAGGAGTGGGCCGAGGCCTGCGGGACGATCAGCTACGAGATCGTCACCCGGATCGGCGGCCGGGCGACCCGCCGGCACGTCGACGGCGAGGTGCCGGCATGAACCTCCGTCGCGCCCTCGCCACGGCGCTCCTCGGCACCGCCGGCGTCGCCGCCGCGGGCACGGCCGTCGGCGTCAGCCGGCACCACCGCGCGCTGTCCCACCGCGTGCCGGGAGGTGACGCCCTCGACGAGGGCGTCCCGCTGGGCTCCCTGCGTGCCGAGCCCGTCACGGTCGTCGCCGACGACGGCGTGCCGCTGCACGTGGAGGTCGACGAGCCCGGGCCAGGACGGAGCGGGGGCGGCGACCTCACCGTCGTCCTCTGCCACGGCTACGCCCTGACCCTGGACTGCTGGCACTTCCAGCGCCTGCACCTGCGCCGGGCCGGGGTGCGCACCGTTCTCTACGACCAGCGCTCGCACGGCCGCTCCGGCCGCTCCGCGCGCGGCAACGCCACCATCGACCAGCTCGGCCGCGACCTGCGCCGGGTCCTCGACGAGGTCGTCCCCGAGGGACCGGTCGTCGTGGTCGGCCACTCGATGGGCGGGATGACGACCATCGCCCTGGTCGAGCAGCACCCCGAGCTCGTCGGCGACCGGGTCGTCGGCGTGGGGCTGCTGGCCACGACGGCGGGCGGGCTCGACGTCGGCCGGCTGCTGCTGCCGGTGGTCCCTGCCAAGATCGGGCTGCCGGTGGCCCAGCACGCCGTCGCGACACTGGCGCTGCAGCACCGGGCCGTCGACCGGCTCCGTCGCGTCGGCCGAGCCGTGGCGATGGCGGCGACGGACGTGTTCGCCTTCGGCGACGACGTGCCTCCGGCGTACGTGGAGTTCGTCGACTCGATGCTCTCGGCGACGCCGTACGAGGTGGTCGCGGAGTTCTTCCCCGCGTTCGGGGGCCTGGACAAGTTCGACGCGGTGGAGGTGCTGGGCCGGGTGCCCACCACGGTGCTGTGCGGCACCGCCGACCGGCTCACCTCCATCGGGCACAGCCGCCAGCTCCACGCGAGGATCGCCGGCTCACGCCTCGTCGAGGTGGAGGGAGCCGGCCACATGGTGCTCATCGAGCGTCACGAGCAGGTCGACGCCGAGCTCGACCGGCTGCTGGCCGCAGCCCGGGGCGCCGGACAGGACGCTGGACAGGACGCTGGGCAGGACCCGGCGGCCGCGAAGGGAGCGACGCGGTGAGCGACATCGAGATCGTCCGGGTCGGCCCCGAGGCCGCCGCCGCGGTGCTGCGGGTGGTCCACGAGGCGTTCGCCGCCCGTCCACCGCTCGACCCGCCGGCCGCGGCGCTGACCGAGACGGTGGAGTCGATGGCCGAGCGGCTCCGCCCGCACGGCGGCCTGCTGGCGTGCCTCGACGGGGAGCCCGTCGGGACCCTGGTGCTGGACCCGGTCGGCAACACGATGTACCTGCGCCGCTTCGGCGTCGTGCCCGCCGCCCAGGGCCACGGGATCGCCGGGCGGCTCATCGACGCGGTGGTCGACCACGCCGAGGGCTACGAGGACCTGACGGTCGTCGCCCGCGAGGAGCTGCCCGCGACGATCCGGTTCTGGGACCGCCAGGGCTTCCGCGAGATCAACCGCCGCTCGCCGCTGGTGGAGATGCGCAGGCCGCTGCGGACCGCGGTCTTCCACGTCCACACCGCCGACGCGATGCACGTGCTCGGCGCGTCCCTGGCCAAGCAGCTGCGCCCCGGCGACCTGGTCGTCCTCAGCGGGGAGCTGGGCGCCGGCAAGACCACCTTCACCCAGGGCATCGGCGTGGGACTGGGGGTGCGGGGCCAGGTCACCTCGCCGACCTTCGTGATCGCGCGCGTCCATCCCTCGCTCGTCGACGGACCCGACCTGGTCCACGTCGATGCGTACCGGCTCGGGACGATGGCGGAGCTGGACGACCTCGACCTCGACGCCGACCTCGACCACGCGGTCACGGTGGTCGAGTGGGGGGAGGGCCTCGCCGAGGGCCTCACCGACTCGCGGCTCGAGGTGCGCATCGTCCGCTCGCAGGCCGACGAGGCCGACCCCGATGCCGAGCTCGACCCGCGCCGGGTCGAGATCACCCCGGTGGGCCCACGGTGGCACGCCCTCTCCTTCCGAGGACTCGGCTGAAAGGGAATGGGATGACCCTGCTGCTCGCGCTCGACACCGCCACGCCGTACGTCACGGTCGCGCTCCACGACGACACCGACGTCGTCGCCGAGCTGGTCTCCGAGCGGCCGATGAAGCACGGCGAGCAGCTCGCCCCGCTCGTCGCCGCCGCGCTCGCGCAGGTGGGCGCGGTGCGCCAGGACCTGACCGCGGTCGCCGCCGGCGCCGGCCCGGGACCGTTCACCGGCCTCCGGGTCGGCCTGGTCACCGCGAGGACGCTCGGGTTCGTCCTCGACGTGCCGGTCTACGCCGTCTGCTCGCTCGACGTGCTCGCCGTGGAGGCCGCCGACGCCGGGATCGGCCGCGACTTCGCCGTGGCGACCGACGCCCGCCGCAAGGAGGTCTACCTCGCGACGTACGACGCCTCGGGAGCCCGTCTCGACGGGCCGGTCGTCGACCGGCCGGCCGCGCTGGCCACCGACGTCCCGGTGGTGGGCGAGGGGGCCGTGCTCTACCCCGACGCCTTCCCCGACGCCCGCGGCCCCGTCCGCCCGAGCGCCGGCTGGCTGGCGCGCGCGGTCGTGGGGGAGCGGGCCGAGCTGCTCGACCCCGAGCCGCTCTACCTGCGCCGGCCGGACGCCGAGCTGCCCGGCAAGGCCAAGCCGGTCTCGTGACGGTGCGCGCGGCGACCGCGGCGGACCTCGACGCGGTCACGGCGCTGGAGGACGAGAACCTCGGCGCGGACGCCTGGTCCCGGTCCCTGCTCCTCGAGGGGCTCGCCGGCCGGGTGCCGACCGTGACCTACCTGGTGGCCGAGCCGGGCGGGGCGGGCGGGGCGGGCGACAGCGAGCCGCCGGTCGGCCACGCCGTGGTCAGCGTCGTCGCCGACATCGCCGAGCTCCAGCGGATCGCCGTCACCCCCGCCCACCGCCGCAGCGGCCACGCCAGCGAGCTGCTCGAGGCGGTGGTCACGCTGGCGAGGGCCGGCGGCGCCGAGCGGCTGCTGCTCGAGGTGCGCGAGGACAACACCGGTGCCCTCTCCTTCTACGCCGCGCGGGGGTTCGTCGAGGTCGACCGGCGGCCGCGGTACTACCGCGACGGGGCCACCGCCGTGGTGCTGCGCCGGGCGCTGCGCCGGGGCTGCTGAAGCGCCGCGGCGGGTCGGACGGGCCCTCGACGGCGCGTTCCGACGACGGGGCGCGCACAATGGGTCCCGTGACGGACGCCCCCCTCGTGCTCGGCATCGAGACCTCCTGCGATGAGACCGGCGTCGGCATCGTGCGAGGCCACACCCTGCTCGCCGACGCCGTCGCCAGCAGCGTGGACGAGCACGCGCGGTTCGGCGGCGTCGTACCGGAGGTCGCGAGCCGTGCGCACCTCGAGGCGATGGTGCCCACCATCGAGCGGGCCTGCGAGACGGCCGGGATCCGACCCTCCGACGTCGACGCGGTCGCGGTCACCAGCGGCCCCGGCCTCGCCGGCGCCCTGCTCGTGGGCGTCGCCGCGGCGAAGGCGCTCGCCCTCGGCCTCGACAAGCCGCTCTACGGCGTCAACCACCTCGCCGCCCACGTCGCCGTGGACCAGCTCGAGCACGGGGCGCTGCCCGAGCCGTGCGTCGCGATGCTGGTGAGCGGCGGCCACTCCAGCCTGCTGCGTGTCACCGACGTGACGGGTGCCGACGGCGGCGTCGACCCGATGGGCGCGACCATCGACGACGCGGCCGGTGAGGCCTTCGACAAGGTGGCCCGGCTGCTCGGGCTGCCGTTCCCGGGTGGGCCCCACATCGACCGCGCGGCGCGCGCGGGCTCCTCGGTGCTCATCGACTTCCCCCGCGGGCTCACCTCCCGCCGCGACCTCGAGCGGCACCGGTTCGACTTCTCCTTCTCGGGCCTCAAGACCGCCGTCGCCCGGTGGGTGGAGGCCCGGGAGAGGTCGGGGGAGCCGGTCCCCGTGGCCGACGTCGCCGCGTCCTTCCAGGAGGCGGTCTGCGACGTGCTGGTCCGCAAGGCGCTGGACGCCGCGTCCTCGGAGGGCATCGAGGACCTCCTCATCGGCGGCGGTGTGGCGGCCAACTCCCGGCTGCGCCACCTGGCCGAGGAGCGGGCCGCCAAGCTCGGCATCCGCGTGCGCGTCCCGCGACCGGGGCTGTGCACCGACAACGGCGCCATGGTCGCGGCCCTCGGCGCCGAGATGGTCGCCCGCGGCCGCACCCCCTCCGCGCTCGACCTGCCTGCCGACTCCTCGCTGCCGGTCACCGAGGTCCTCGCCTGAGACATCCCCGCGCGGCGCCGGCTCAGGTGCCCGCCGACACCTCGGCCCCGCGGTCGTGGTGGTCGCCCTCGTCGTCGCGGTCCGGCCGCTTCTCGTCGCCATGGCCGGGCCACCAGGCGGCATGCCCGATGAGCGCCGTCAGCGCCGGCGTGAAGAACATCGACATCACGAACGCCGCCACCAGGATGCCGAAGGAGAGCGCGAAGCCCATCGACGTCATCAGGCTGTTGCCGCTCAGCATCAGCGAGGCGAAGGTGCCGGCCAGGATGACGCCCGCGGCGGCGATCGTGGGTCCGGCGTGCTTGACCGCCTCGGCGGCCGCCGCACGTGGGTCGCGACCCTCACGGGCCTCCTCGCGCAGCCGGGCGACCATGAGGATGTTGTAGTCGGTGCCCAGTGCGGTCACGAAGAGGTAGATGTAGATCGGCAGCATGAAGATGAGCCCGTCGTTGCCCAGGACGTGCTGGAAGACCACGACGGTCGCGCCGAGCGTGGCGGCGAAGCCGAGACCCACCGCCGCCATGAGGTACCACGGCGCCACCAGGCTGCGCAGCAGCAGCGCGAGGATCACCATGATCATGATCGCGGCGACCGGGAAGACCACCGAGTAGTCGCGGACCATCGCGTCCTGGAGGTCGGCGAAGATCGACGGGGTGCCGCCGACGTACGCCTCGGACCCCTCGGGCGCCTGCTCGTGGGCGACGTCGCGGATCGGGCCCTCCACGTCCTGCAGGGCGGCGTCGGAGTTCGGGTCCGACTCGAGCACCAGGCTGATCTGCGCGGTGGTGCCGTCCTCGGAGATCGCCGGCGGGTAGACCTGGGCGACGCCCTCGGCCTCGCCGAGCGCGGCGGCGTACGGCTCGAGCGCGGCCGCGTCCAGCGGACCGTCGTCGGACTGCACCAGGACGGGGACCGGCTCGCTGGCGCCGGCGGCGAAGTGGTCCTGGAAGGTCTCCAGCGCCTGCGTCGACTCCACGTCGTCGGGCAGGCTCGCGCTGAAGTCGAACGACGGGTTGAACTGCAGCGCGAAGACCGCCAGCGCCGCCATGACCAGTCCGGAGGCGGCGGCGAACGTGCCGGGGCGCCGGCCCAGGGCCGCGCCCGCCCGGCCGAAGCGTGCGGCCTCGGGCTCCTGGCGCCACTTCTTCGAGGGCCAGAAGAGCTTGCCGCCCAGCACGGTGACGATCGCCGGGACCAGCGTGAGCGCGGCCAGCAGCGTGACCGCCACCGCGATGGCGAGGGCCGGACCGATCGCCTGGAAGATCCCGAGCGAGCTGAGCAGCAGGGCGAGGAAGGCGACGATGACGGCGCCACCGGCGGAGGCGATCGCCTCGCCGGCGCGCTCGAGGGCGTGCACGACGGACGCCTTCGTGTCGCCGCCCTGCCGCAGCCGCTCGCGGTAGCGGAAGAGGAAGAACAGGATGTAGTCGGTGCCGATGCCGTAGAGGACGACGACCAGGATCGTCTCGATCGAGGAGTCCGCCTTGAGGTCGAAGACCTCGTTGGCCCACCCGATCAGGCCGGTCGCGATCATCGAGACCACGGTCACGACGACGACCGGGAGCAGGCAGATGATGACGCTGCGGAAGATGATGGCGAGCAGGCCGACGATGAGCACGATGGTGGCGATGCCGACGATGGCGAGCGACCGCTCGCTCGACTCCTGGGAGTCGAGTCCCTGCAGCACCGACCCGGTGGTGCCGACCTCCAGGCCGCTGTCGTCGACCAGCTCGTCGAGGTCCTCGCGCAGCGCCTCGGCGTCCTCGAACGCCTGGGGGTCGAAGCCGGTCGCTCCCTCGGCGAGCCCGACGATGCCGAGCTGGACGTAGCCGTCCTCGGAGACCTGCGGCTGGCCGTCGGGCGTCGTGGTCACGACCTGCGGGACGAAGGTCTCCGAGCCGAGCTGCGGGCCGAGCTCCTCGGCGATCCGCCCGACCTCGGCCTGGTCCTCCGGCGTGAGCGGCTCGCCGTCCGCGCGCTCGAAGACGAGGATCGCGGCCGGCGTGGTGGCGCCGGGGAACTTCTCCGTCTGCAGCTCCATCGCCTGGACCGACTCGTAGTGGTCGGGCAGGAACTCCGACTCCTCCTGGGTGGTCTCCAGGGCGGGGGCGAGGGCGTACACGACCGCAGCGAGGACGACCCACGCGGCGATGACCAACCAAGGACGACGGGACGTGAGATGACCGAGTGCTTTGAACACGGCTCTTACCGTAGTGGCCGGCAGTCGGCGCTCGCGACCCGATTCCGGTGACGCTCAGGTGACCGGGAGGAGGTACGGCGGGCGAGGCAGCGCGTTGCTGTCGAGGGTCCCCTCCGCAGGCCCGGCGACGACCTCCACCGTCCCGTCGACCCCGATCCGCTCGAGCGTGTGTCCGCCGGCGGCTCTGCGCTGGACTACTGCCAGCACGTGCTCCTCGTCCTCCCAGGCGAACCCGGCGACGGACTCCACGAGCCCGAGGTCGTGGAGGACCGCGCCGGTCCGGGCGTCGCGCAGCCGCAGCTCGCGGGGGCCGAGGCCCTCGGCGAAGGTCGTCGCCACGTGGGTGGCGCCGGGGGAGAATTCGAAGACGTTGTCCTCGCACCCCTCCCAGAGCGAGCCGGCCGCACCGGTGACCCAGACGCCGGTGCAGACGTGGATGTCGTCGGGGGCGGCCCGGTCGACACCGGCAACCAGCGAGTCGTCCGGGGCGACGGCGAGCACGAGCGGGATCTCGGTGAGGTACGGCGTGACGGTGCCGTCGGTGGAAGTGAGGTACGTGGGCCCCCAGCCCGGTGCGCCGCTCTCGCTCACCACGACGCCGCAGTCCTCAGGGCAGTCACCGACGATCCCCCGGGGGTGGAGGTCGGCGCCGTCCACCGGCGGCAGCCGCTCGACCGTGCCGGTGCTGCCGTCGAGGAGCGCGGCCTCACCCGAAGGGTGGAGCCAGGCGGCGTGGACGCCGTCGCCGTCGACCACCAACGACGACGAGGCCGGCCACGTCGCCTCGAGCGCGCCGGTGCTGTCGTGGAGCGAGACGACGCTCGCGCCCCGGCGCGTCCCCTCGGCGACGTACCCCTCGCCGAGCGGCGCGTAGGAGCGGACCTCACCGACCCCGGCGAGCGGCACCTCCGTGCCGTCGAGCAGGTGCACCACGCCGTCCTGCACGTAGCTCGGCGGTGCCGGCTCCACCACGGGTGCAGCCGGTTCGACGGCCCTCTCCGGGCCGTCGAAGACGCTGAGGCCGACCGGCACGAGCACCGCCAGGGCGGCCAGCGCGGCGCCGGCGACCGCCGCGCGCCGCCGCCGTCGGATGCGCCGCGCCGCGCCTCGCACGTCGTCGAGCGTCAGCGGGCTGTCGGCGACCAGGTCGGCCCGCTCGTGCAGCGCCTGGCCCAGCCGCTCCTCAAAGGTCTGGTCGCTCATCGCTCGTCCTCCTGGATGGTCGGGTCGATCGCCGCCGGCACGCGGGCGCGCAGCGTCGCCAACGCCCGGCTGCACTGGGACTTCACCGTGCCGACCGAGATGCCGAGCACCTCGGCGGTCTCGGCCTCGGTGAGCTGCTCGTAGTAGCGGAGCACCACCACGGCGCGGGCGCGCCGGGGCAGCGACTGGACGAGCTCCCACAGCACGCCGTCGGACCCGTCGTCGTACCGGTCGGTCCACGGTGGTGGCTCGGGCACGTCGTCGGAGACGTGCTCGCGCCGCCGCCACGGCCGCCGCCACAGCGAGGTGTTCTCGTTGACCATGATGCGGCGGGCGTAGGCGTCGACCGCCTCTCGGTCGCGCACCCGGTCCCAGGACAGGTAGAGCTTGGCCAGCGAGGTCTGCAGGAGGTCCTCGGCGGCGTGGCGGTCACCCGCCAGGAGGTACGCCGTGCGCAGCAGCGCCGGCTGCCGGACGGCGAGCCACTCCGTGAACTCCGCGTCCCGCGAGGCGCCGCCACCCATGGCGCCAGTGTCCGCCCCGGCCTCGGTCGTGATCTGCATGGTCCCTCCGTCGTCCGTCCGTGTCGCAGGCAGGGGACGCACGGGGCTCCGTGGAGGTTGCAACGGCCCTTCTAGGGTGACCGGGACAGCAGTACCGACGCAGGAGGACTGAGCAATGCAGCAGGTGAGGGCCGTGGTCGCACGCGGCAAGGGCCAACCGGTCGAGGTCACCACGATCAACGTGCCGGACCCGGGCCCCGGCGAGGCGGTGGTGAAGGTGCAGGCCTGCGGGGTCTGCCACACCGACCTGCACTACCGCGAGGGCGGCATCAACGACGAGTTCCCCTTCCTCCTGGGTCACGAGGCCGCCGGCGTCGTGGAGGCCGTCGGCCCGGACGTCACCGACGTGGCGCCCGGCGACTTCGTCGTGCTCAACTGGCGGGCCGTCTGCGGCGAGTGCCGCGCCTGCAAGCGCGGAGACCTGCAGTACTGCTTCAACACGCACAACGCCACGCAGAAGATGAGCCTGGCCGAGGGGCCCGACGCCGGCACGGAGCTGTCGCCCGCGCTGGGCATCGGCGCATTCGCCGAGAAGACGCTCGTCGCTGCCGGCCAGTGCACCAAGGTCGACGAGAGCGCCCGCCCGGCCGCGGTCGGGCTGCTGGGCTGTGGCGTGATGGCCGGCATCGGCGCCGCCATCAACACCGGCGAGGTGACCCGCGGCAGGTCCGTGGCTGTCATCGGGTGCGGCGGGGTGGGCGTGGCCGCGATCGCCGGCTCCGCGCTGGCGGGTGCCAGCCCGATCATCGCGGTCGACATCGACGCCGGGAAGCTCGAGGCCGCCAGGCGGATGGGCGCCACCCACACGGTCGACTCCTCGACGGAGGACGTCGTGGAGCGGGTCAAGGAGATCTGCGCGGCGACGTACGAGGGCGCCGAGGGCGCCGACGTGGTGGTGGAGGCCGTCGGACGGCCCGAGACCTGGAAGCAGGCGTTCTACGCCCGGGACCTGGCCGGCACCGTCGTCCTCGTCGGAGTGCCGACGCCGGACATGAAGGTCCCCGACCTGCCGCTCATCGACGTCTTCGGCCGCGGTGGGGCGCTGAAGTCCAGCTGGTACGGCGACTGCCTGCCCAGCCGCGACTTCCCGATGCTGGTCGACCTCTACCAGCAGGGCCGGCTCGACCTCGACGCGTTCGTCACCGAGGAGATCGGGATCGACGACGTGGAGGCGGCCTTCGAGAAGATGCACGGCGGCAACGTGCTGCGCAGCGTGGTGGTGCTCTGATGGCCGGCTCGGCGAACGGGGCGGTGCGGGTCGACCACGCGGTCTCCAGTGGCACCTTCACCCTCGACGGCGAGACCTTCGAGGTGGACAACAACATCTGGGTGGTGGGCGACGACGCCGAGTGCGTGGTGATCGACGCGCCGCACTCGGTCGAGGACATCCTGGCCGTGGTGGGGGACCGGACGGTCAAGGCGATCCTGCTGACCCACGCCCACGACGACCACTGCCGGGTGGCCCCGGAGCTGCGCGAGCGGGTCAACGGCGGCTCGGGTGCGCCGATCATGCTGCACCCCGACGACCGGCCGCTGTGGGAGCTCACCCACGTCCACGACGGCGAGGGCCACCTGTGGGACCTCGACCTCGCCGACGGCGTCGAGGTCGGCGTGGCCGGCACGACGCTGCGGGTGCTCCACACCCCGGGCCACGCGCCGGGCGGGGTCTGCTTCTCGGCGCCCGACCTCGGGTGCGTCTTCACCGGTGACACCCTCTTCCAAGGCGGCCCCGGCGCGACCGGGCGCTCCTACAGCGACCGGCCGACGCTCGAGGCCTCGATCCGGGCCAAGCTCTTCGCGCTTCCCGACGACACGGTGGTGCACACCGGGCACGGTGACGACACGACCATCGGCGCCGAGAAGGCCGCCCTCGGCTGAGCCGCGGCGTTCGCGCGACCGCTGCACGACGTACCGGGCCGGGCCGGGGTCCACCGAGAGGGGACCTCGGTCCTGCTCCGGTGCGTAGGCGGCCGATCCGGTCAGAGCGGCCGGACCAGCAGCGCGGTGCCGGCGCCGGCGACGCGGGTGAGGACCAGCGTCGCCTCCTCCTGGCCGGTGAGCGCGAGGCGCTTGCGCAGCTGCTCGGGGACGACCTCGACGCCCCGCTTCTTGATGGTGAGCGGGCCGACGCCCCGCTCACGCAGCGCCGCACGCAGCGCCTTCTCCCGGTACGGCAGCTCCTCGAGCACCTCGTAGCCCCGGGCGAACGGCGAAGGCCGCGCCTCGTCGCTGGTGACGTAGGCGATGTGCTCGTCGACGAGGCCGCCGGTCACCGCCGCGGCCACCGCGGTCACCAGGCCGGCGCGCACCACCGCGCCGTCGGGCTCGTAGAGGTAGCGCCCCACGGCACGCACCGCCACGCCGGCCTCGCCGAGGGGCGGCGCGTCCTCGTCGGTCAGCGTGACCAGCCCGCCGTCGCGGATCACGGTGGCGCGCCGGGCCGTCGTCGCGAGGCCGCCGGACCACAGGGCGGCCTCCTTGACCTCGCCGCGGTCGCTCACCCACTCCGCCTCGACACCCGGCGGCACCAGGTCGTGGGGGATCCCCGGTGCCACCTTGACGCAGGCGTCGCGCCGCAGCAGCCGCTCGACGAAGGCCCACGGTGGCGTCCAGTCCTCGACGTCGAAGGTGCGGCCCCGACCGGTGCGCCGCGCGGGGTCGGCGAAGGCGACGTCGAAGGGTGCCGGGTCGACGGTCGTGGCGTCGGCGACCATGACCGCGCCCGGCAGGTCGAGCGCGGCCAGGTTCGCCTCGGCGACGGCGACCCGGACCGGGTCGAGGTCGACGCCGGCGCAGGTCAGGCCGGCGCGGGCCGCGGCGAGGAGATCCCCGCCGATGCCGCACCCCAGGTCGATGACCGTCCGGGCGTCGTACGCCGCGAGCCGGGCGGCGCGGTGGGTGGCGACAGGCAGGCGGGTGGCCTGCTCGAGCCCGTCGGCGGTGAAGTACATCCGCGCCGCGAGGTCGCCGAACTTGGTGGCGGCGTGCCGACGCAGGCGGGCCTGGGTCAACGCGGCGGCGACGTGCTCGGCCGACGCGTCGCGACGCAGCGCGCCCTGGACGGCGAGCGGGTCGCCGTCGGCGACCTCCTCGGCGCGGGCCAGCAGCGCCTGGCCGGGCTCGGTGAGCAACCACCGGAAGGCGTCGAGTTCCACCCGAGGATCCTGTCAGGCCGGCCTCTCTGGCACTCCTCCGTGGTGAGTGCTAGTTTCTGTTCTGGCACTCTCCTCCCGAGTGTGCCAGCGCTTGCGAACCGTGTGCGACCCCCGCGACGGCGTGCCCGGGCCCGCAGGCACCAGACGTGCACCACCCGCTTGTTCAACCCAGCCTGTTCAACCCAAGCCTGTTCAACTGAGTGTGAAAGTGGAGGTCGACATCGTGTCGGTCAACATCAAGCCCCTCGAGGACCGCATCGTCGTCAAGCCCCTCGACGCGGAGCAGACCACGGCCTCGGGCCTGGTCATCCCGGACACCGCCAAGGAGAAGCCGCAGGAGGGCGAGGTCGTGGCCGTCGGCCCCGGCCGCTTCAACGACGACGGTGACGAGCGCGTCCCCATGGACATCTCCGTGGGCGACAAGGTCATCTACAGCAAGTACGGCGGCACCGAGGTCAAGTACTCCGGCGAGGAGTTCCTGATCCTCTCCGCCCGCGACGTGCTGGCCATCGTTTCCTGATCTCCCCGGGTCGTGTGCCTGACGACGTGCTCCCGCGCGTCCGACGGCACACGACCCGGTCCTCTTTCCGCACCACCCTGCTAGGAGAGTCATGCCCAAGATCCTGGAGTTCGACGAGTCCGCCCGTCGCGCGCTCGAGCGCGGCGTCGACGCGCTCGCCAACGCCGTCAAGGTGACGCTCGGCCCCAAGGGCCGCTACGTCGTCCTCGACAAGAAGTGGGGCGCCCCGACCATCACCAACGACGGTGTCACCGTCGCGCGTGAGATCGAGCTGGACGACCCGTTCGAGAACCTCGGTGCGCAGCTGACCAAGGAGGTCGCCACCAAGACCAACGACATCGCGGGTGACGGCACCACCACCGCCACCGTCCTGGCCCAGGCGATGGTCCACGAGGGTCTCAAGGCGGTCGCCGCCGGCGCGAACCCGATGGGCCTCAAGCGCGGCATGGACGCCGCCGCGGAGGCGGTCGGCAACGCGCTGCGCGACGCCGCCCGCGAGGTCGAGACCCGCGAGGACATGGCGTCGGTCGCCACGATCTCCTCGCGCGACAGCCACATCGGCGACCTGCTCGCGCAGGCCTTCGACAAGGTCGGCAAGGACGGTGTCATCACCGTCGAGGAGTCCAACACCATGGGCACCGAGCTCGACTTCACCGAGGGCATGCAGTTCGACAAGGGCTACATCAGCCAGTACTTCGTCACCGACCCCGAGCGGATGGAGGCCGTCCTCGACGACCCCTACATCCTGCTGCACCAGGGCAAGATCTCGGCCGTCGCCGAGCTGCTCCCGCTGCTGGAGAAGGTCATCCAGTCCGGCAAGCCGCTGTTCATCCTCGCCGAGGACGTGGAGGGCGAGGCCCTCTCGACCCTGGTGGTGAACAAGATCCGCGGCACGTTCAACGCCGTCGCGGTCAAGGCCCCGGCCTTCGGCGACCGCCGCAAGGCGATGATGCAGGACATCGCGACCCTCACCGGCGGCCAGGTCGTCGCCCCCGAGGTCGGTCTCAAGCTCGACCAGGTCGGCCTCGAGGTGCTCGGGCAGGCCCGCCGCGTCGTGGTCACCAAGGACGAGACCACGATCGTCGACGGCGCCGGTGACGCCGCCGAGGTCGAGGGCCGCGTCAACCAGATCAAGGCCGAGATCGAGAACACCGACTCCGACTGGGATCGCGAGAAGCTCCAGGAGCGCCTCGCGAAGCTCGCCGGCGGTGTCTGCGTGATCAAGGTCGGCGCCGCCACCGAGGTGGAGCTGAAGGAGAAGAAGCACCGCATCGAGGACGCCGTCTCCGCGACGCGTGCCGCGATCGAGGAGGGCATCGTGCCCGGCGGTGGTTCGGCCCTCATCCACGCCGTCTCCGTCCTGGAGGACAACCTCGGCCTCACCGGCGACGAGGCGGTCGGCGTCCGCGTCGTCCGCAAGTCCGCCGACGAGCCGCTGCGCTGGATCGCGGAGAACGGCGGCGAGAACGGCTACGTCGTGACCACCAAGGTCCGCGAGCTCGGCGTCGGCAACGGCTACAACGCGGCCACCGGCGAGTACGGCGACCTGGTCGCCCAGGGCGTCCTGGACCCGGTCAAGGTCACCCGCTCGGCGCTCGTCAACGCCACCTCGATCGCCGCGATGCTGCTGACGACCGAGACGCTGGTCGTCGAGAAGCCCGAGGAGGAGGACGAGTCCGCGGCCGCCGCCGGCCACGGGCACGGCCACGGCCACTGAGTGACCAGCCCGGTCCGAGGAACGAGGACCGGGCGTGTGGTCACGAAGGTCGAGCGAGCGCGGGCCTGAGCCCGCGAAGGCCCGACTGCGTGTCGAGACCCGGCGCCGGTCCCCGTACGGGGGCCGGCGCCGTCGGCGTACCCGGGGCTTTCCACGCGGATGTTGACGCCCCCGAAACACCACCGACCCGGACGGGCAACCCGGGTCGCCGAGACTTCGGGGCATGTGGTGGCGACTGCGGACGACCCTTCCCGACCGACCCGGCTCGCTGGCGATGCTGGCGGACCACTGCGGCCGGGCGGGGGTCAACATCCTGGCGATGCAGATCTTCCCGGGGGTGGACGGCGTGACCGACGAGCTCGTGCTCCGGACGCCCGAGGGCTGGGGCCCGGCCGAGGTGCGGCACCTGGTGGAGGGCGCGGGGGGCCGCTCGGTCGTCGTCGCGCCGTGCACGGAGGAGGCGCTGGCCGACCAGCCCACGCGCTACGTCCAGGCCGCCCGCGCCATCCTCACCCGGCCGGCGTCGTTCCCCGAGGTGGTGGCGCGGCTCTTCGACGCCGAGGCCGACCCGACCGACCCCGGCGGTCCGCCGCAGGACGTCATGGAGATGACGGTCGCCGACGTCCAGGTGCAGGTCCGCCGCGCGGCGCCGTTCACCGCCACCGAGCACGCCCGCGGGGCCGCGATGGCCGACCTGGTCAGCGACGTGCTGCAGCGCAGCCGGAGCCAGGAGGCGATGGCCGGTGCCGGGGGCAGCCGACGCATCGGCGGCGGCTCCACGCCCGAGCACGTGGTCGACGGCAGCTCGGTCTCGGCGGTCCACGAGGGCCTGGTCGTGGGGCTGGCGACGGTGCACCCGCCGCTCCCGGGCGACTCGACCGTCCGACCGGTGGTGCTGAGGGTCGATCCCGCCTGGCGGCGCCGGGGGATCGGCAGCCGCCTGCTCGTCGACGCCGCCCGGTTGGCGCAGGCGCAGGGCGCCGAGGAGATCGTGCTCCGCACGCGGTCGGACAACCAGGCGGTCCTGCCGATGGTGCTGGCCGCGGGCCTCCGCGCGCGGATCCGGATGGCTGCCGACGTGCTGACCGTCCGCGTGGCCGTGCGGGCGCTGCGCCCGCTCGACGCCTGACCTGACCTGCCGTGGTGGCGGGGTCGGTGTCCCGCAGGTCTGCGCCTGGACCGGCGGATCGGTGGCACGGTGCGCGCCGGTAGTCTGGGGTGGTGGAGCTGCCTGAGAAGTTCGCCTCGCTCGGCCTGACCTACGACGACGTCCTGCTCCTGCCCGGGTTCTCGGACCTGGCGCCTGCGGAGATCGACACGACCTCGCGGCTGACGCGCGAGATCAGCCTGAAGGTGCCGCTGGTGAGTGCCGCGATGGACACCGTCACCGAGTCGCGGATGGCCATCGCCATGGCCCGCCAGGGCGGCCTCGGCGTGCTCCACCGCAACCTCTCGATCGAGGACCAGGCCTACCAGGTCGACCTCGTCAAGCGGACCCAGACCGGGATCATCTCCAACCCGGTCACCATCGGGCCCGACGCGACGCTGGAGCAGCTCGACCAGCTCGCGGGGGAGTACCGCGTCTCCGGCTTCCCCGTCGTCGACGCCGACCACCGCCTGCTCGGTATCATCACCAACCGCGACCTGCGGTTCACCCCCGTCGCGGAATGGGCGAGCACCAAGGTGGACGAGGTGATGACGACCGAGGGCCTGGTCACCGGCCCCGCCGGCATCTCCCGCGAGGACGCCACGGTGCTCCTGCGCCGGCACAAGAAGGAGCGGCTGCCGCTCGTCGACGAGCAGGGGCGGCTGGCCGGGCTGATCACCGTGAAGGACTTCGTGAAGTCCGAGCAGTTCCCGCACGCGTCCAACGACGCCGACGGCCGGCTCATGGTCGGCGCCGCCATCGGCTACTTCGGCGACGCCTGGGAGCGGGCGACGACGCTGATCGAGGCGGGGGTGGACGTGCTCGTCGCCGACACCGCCCACGGCCACGTCCGGCTGCTGCTCGAGATGGTCGAGCGGCTCAAGACCGACCCGGCCACTCGCCACGTCCAGGTGATCGGCGGCAACGTCGCCACGCGCGACGGTGCGCAGGCCTTCGTCGACGCCGGGGCCGACGCGGTCAAGGTCGGCTTCGGGCCCGGCTCGATCTGCACCACCCGCGTGGTCACCGGCGCCGGAGTCCCGCAGGTGACGGCCGTCTACGAGGCCTCCCTCGCCTGCAAGCCCGCCGGGGTGCCGGTCATCGCCGACGGCGGCCTCCAGCAGTCCGGCGACATCGCCAAGGCCCTGGTCGCCGGGGCCGAGAGCGTGATGATCGGCTCGCTGCTGGCCGGCTGCGAGGAGTCGCCCGGCGAGCTGATCTTCGTCAACGGCAAGCAGTACAAGGCCTACCGCGGGATGGGCTCCATGGGTGCCATGTCCAGCCGCAGCAAGAAGTCCTACTCCAAGGACCGCTACTTCCAGGCCGAGGTGGCCAGCGACGACAAGATCGTCCCCGAGGGCATCGAGGGGCAGGTCGCCTACCGCGGCCCGCTGGCCGCGGTCGCCCACCAGCTCATCGGTGGCCTCACCCAGTCGATGTTCTACATCGGCGCCCGCACGGTCCCCGAGCTGCAGGAGAAGGGGAAGTTCGTCCGCATCACCTCGGCCTCCCTCAAGGAGAGCCACCCCCACGACGTGCAGATGACCGTCGAGGCTCCCAACTACATGGGCCGTTGAGCCGCGACCCCTGGGTCCCGAGCGGCTGACAGGCTCGACCACCGAAAGGCTGAGATGACCGAGATCGAGATCGGCCGGGCCAAGCGTGCCCGCCGCGCCTACTCGTTCGACGACGTGGCGATCGTCCCCTCCCGGCGTACCCGCGACCCCGAGGAGGTGAGCACCGACTGGCAGATCGACGCCTACCGCTTCGACATCCCGGTCCTCGCT
The DNA here is from genome assembly GCF_051280745.1 of Nocardioides ureilyticus. NCBI lineage: Bacteria > Bacillati > Actinomycetota > Actinomycetes > Propionibacteriales > Nocardioidaceae > Nocardioides > Nocardioides ureilyticus. The sequence goes on from NZ_JBNCOG010000031.1 coordinate 29,370, forward strand.
GCGCCGATGGACTCGGTGATGTCGCCGGAGACCGCCATCGCCTTCGGGCGGTTCGGAGGCCTCGGGGTGCTCAACCTCGAAGGGATCTGGACCCGGTACGACGACCCGCTGCCGCTGCTGGAGGAGGTCGCCGGGCTGCAGGGCGTCGACGCGACCCGTCGCCTGCAGGAGATCTACGCCGAGCCGGTGAGGGCGGAGCTGATCACCGAGCGGCTGCGCCAGGTCCGCGAGGCCGGCGTGACGGTCGCCGGGTCGCTGTCCCCCCAGCGCACCAAGGAGTTCGCCAAGACGGTCGTCGACGCGGGCGTGGACATGTTCGTGATCCGGGGCACGACCGTCTCGGCCGAGCACGTCTCCAGCCAGGCGGAGCCGCTGAACCTCAAGGAGTTCATCTACGAGCTCGACGTGCCGGTCGTGGTGGGCGGGTGCGCCACCCACCAGGCCGCGCTGCACCTGATGCGCACCGGCGCGGCCGGCGTCCTCGTCGGGTTCGGCGGCGGCGCCGCGCACACGACGCGCACCGTGCTCGGCATCGCGGTACCGATGGCCTCGGCACTGGCCGACGTCGCCGCTGCTCGGCGCGACTACCTCGACGAGTCCGGCGGCCGGTACGTGCACGTCATCGCCGACGGGTCGATCGGCACGTCCGGGGACCTCGCCAAGGCGATCGCCTGCGGGGCCGACGCGGTGATGGTCGGATCGCCGTTCGCCCGGGCCAGCGACGCCCCCGGTGGCGGCTTCCACTGGGGCACCGAGGCGCACCACGCCGAGCTGCCGCGCGGCCAGCGGGTCGGCTTCGAGACGGTCGGCACGCTGGAGGAGATCCTCTTCGGCCCCTCCCGGGTCGCCGACGGCACGATGAACCTCATCGGCGCGCTCAAGCGCTCCATGGCGACCACCGGCTACACCGAGGTCAAGGAGTTCCAGCGGGTCGAGGTCGTGGTCGAGTGAGGCCGCGAGGACAGGACCTGCGGTGCTCGTAGCCGCCGGCCAGGCGGCCGCCGCCCCGGGCGACCTGCCCGCCAACGTCGCCACCGCCGCCCGCCTGGCCGCCCTCGCCGGCGAGCAGCGGGCGCGCGTGCTCGTCCTGCCCGAGGCCTTCCTGACCGGGTACGACGCCTCCGCGTTCGACGCCCCGCTCCCGACGGCCGCCGAGCTCGCCGGCCCGGTGCTGGACCCGGTGCGCGAGGTGGCGTCCGCCGCGGACCTCGTCGTGGTCGTCGGCACGGCGCTGCAGCGGTCGGACCGCCGGACCCTCTCCAGCGTGGTGGTGCGCCCCGACGGTGGGGTCACCGTCCCCTACGACAAGCAGCACGTCGACGCCGGCGAGCTCCCGTGGTTCGACCCGGGCGACCACGGCTGCTCCATCGCCGTCGACGGCGTGGAGCTCGGGCTGAGCATCTGCTACGACGGCTGCTTCCCCGAGCACGCCCGCGCGGCAGCCGCCGACGGGGCATTGGGCTACCTCAGCTCCGCGGCGTACTTCCCCGGTGGCGAGCACCGGCGGGACCTCTACTACGCCGCGCGGGCCGTCGAGAACTCCTTCTACGTCGTCTTCTCCGGGCTCACCGGCCGCTGCGGGGGCAGCTCCTTCGTCGGCGGCTCGGCGGTCTACGACCCCGAGGGCCGGCCGCTCGCCCGCCTCGGCGAGGAGGAGGGGCTGGCCCTCGCCGAGCTCGAGCCGGAGCTGGTGGCAGAGACCCGCGCGCGGCACCGGATGCACCACGACCACCGCCCCACCCTGGGGGGCCGGGTCCGGGCGTGACGTCACCTGCCCGTCACCTGCGGCTGTGAGACTGGCGGCATGACCCCATCGAGCGCCCTGGACCCGGCCGCCCGCGAGGCGGCGCTGGACGAGCTGGCGGGCGGTGGGGGCCACGGCGCCGAGCTGGACGTGCTGGTCGTGGGCGGTGGCGTCGTCGGCGCGGGCGTGGCCCTCGACGCCGTGACCCGCGGGCTGTCGACGGCCCTCGTCGAGCAGCGCGACCTGGCCAGCGGCACGAGCAGCCGCTCCTCGAAGCTGGTGCACGGCGGCCTGCGCTACCTCGAGATGCTCGACCTCGGCCTGGTCCGCGAGGCGCTCCACGAGCGCGGGCTGCTGCTGACCCGGCTCGCCCCGCACCTGGTGCGGCCGGTGCCGTTCCTCTACCCGCTGACCCACCGCGGCTGGGAGCGGGCGTACGTCGGCGCCGGCCTGGTGCTCTACGACTCCATGGCGGCGCTCGCGCCCGGTGGGTCGGGCGTGCCCCGGCACCGGCACCTCACCCGTCGGCAGGTCGCCCGGATCGCACCGGACCTCAGGTCGGACGCGGTGACCGGGGCGATCGAGTACCACGACTGCCAGGTCGACGACGCGCGCCTGGTCCTCACCATCGCGCGCACCGCCGCCGCCCACGGCGCACGGATCGCCACCCGCACGAAGGTCACCGGCTTCCTCCGCGAGGGCGAGCGGGTGGTCGGGGTGCGGGCCACCGACCTCGAGTCGGGCCGCGAGCTGGAGGTCCGGGCCCGGGTCGTCGTCAACGCCGCCGGCGTCTGGACCGACGAGGTGCAGGCGATGGTCGGGGGCCGCGGTGCCCTCCGCGTGCAGGCGTCCAAGGGCATCCACCTCGTCGTCCCGCGCGACCGGATCCGCTCCTCCTCGGGGTTCATCATCCGCACCGAGACGTCGGTGCTCTTCGTCATCCCGTGGGGCCGGCACTGGATCGTCGGCACCACCGACACCGAGTGGGACCTCGACAAGGCGCACCCCGCCGCCAGCCGCACCGACATCGACTACGTCCTCGGGCAGGTCAACGCGATCCTGCGCGAGCCGCTCGACCACGAGGACGTCGAGGGCGTGTACGCCGGGCTGCGGCCGCTGCTGCGCGGGGAGTCCGAGCCGACCTCGAAGATCTCGCGCGAGCACACGGTCGTGACCCCGGTGCCGGGCCTGGTGATGATCGCCGGCGGCAAGCTCACGACGTACCGGGTGATGGCGCGGGACGCCGTCGACGCCGCCGCGCACTCGCTGAGCACCAGCGCGAACCTGGTGGTGCGTCCCTCGATCACCGAGCGGGTGCGGCTGCTCGGCGCCGAGGGCTGGGAGGCGCGGACCAACCAGCGGGTGCACCTGGCCCGGCGGCACGGGCTCCACGTCGCCCGGGTCGACCACCTGCTCGGTCGCTACGGAGCGCTGATCGACGACCTGCTCGACCTGGTTGCCGCGCGCCCGGAGCTGGGCCGGCCGCTGGAGGGCGCCGAGGACCACCTGGCCGCGGAGGTCGTCTACGCGGTGACGCACGAGGGGGCACGGCACCTGGACGACGTGCTCGCCCGCCGCACGCGGATCTCGGTGGAGACCTTCGACCGGGGCACCCGGGCGGCGCCCGGGGCGGCCGCCCTGATGGCGGCCGAGCTCGGGTGGGACGAGGCGCGGACCGCCGAGGAGGTCGACCACTGGCTGCGCCGGGTCGAGGCCGAGCGGCAGAGCCAGCGCCAGCTCACCGACCAGGAGGCCGACGAGGCGCGGGTCAGCGCGCCCGACATCGTCTGAGCCCACTGGTCCGGACGACCGGGACGGCCGTTGACAACTAGAACGTGTTCCACCAATGCTGGTGGTCGTTGAGACGCGCGTCACAACGTCGCGAGCACCGAGGAGCGCCCCGTGACCCAGGCACCGCCGCCGGCCGACCTGAAGATGCAGCGGTCCAGCCGCGACCCGAGCACCTTGCCGGACCGGCTGGCGACCTGGCTGGCCGGACACCTCCCACCCGGCGCCGACCCCGAGGTGGTGCTGCACAGCGGCATCGACGCGAACGGCATGTCCTCGGAGACGCTGATCCTCGACGCGGCATGGACCGAAGGGCGGACCGAAGGAGGGACCGAGGGCGGCACCCGGCGCACGGGGGAGTACGTCGCCCGGGTGGCCCCGGCGGCCGAGGACTTCCCCGTCTTCCCCGACTACGCGCTCCAGGACCAGTACGACGCCATGCGGCTCGTGGGCGAGCTGACCGACGTGCCCGTGCCGGCCGTGCGGTGGCTGGAGCCGACCGGCGACGTGCTCGGCACGCCGTTCTTCCTCATGGACCGGGTCGAGGGGCTCGTGCCGCAGGACGTGCTGCCCTACAACTTCGGTGACAACTGGCTGCACGACGCCCCCGTGGCCGACCAGCGGCGGCTGCAGGACGCGACGGTCGGCGTCCTCGCCCGGCTGCACGCGATCCCCGACGCCGCCACGACGTTCGGGTTCCTCGACCCGCACCAGCCGGGGGAGACCCCGCTGGAGCGGAACCTCGCCCGCACCCGCGCCTGGTACGACTTCGCGGTCCGCGACATCGGCCGCTCGGCCACGGCGGAGCGGGGGCTCGCCTGGCTGGAGGCGAACCTGCCCGACGCCGCCGCGCAGGGCGACACGGTGCTGTGCTGGGGCGACTCGCGCATCGGGAACGTGCTCTACCGCGACTTCGAGCCGGTCGGCGTCCTCGACTGGGAGATGGCCGCGATTGGTCCCCGCGCCCTCGACCTGTCGTGGATGGTCTTCGCCCACCTCGTCTTCGAGTCGATCACCGGCGCGCTGGAGCTGCCCGGGATGCCCCACTTCCTCCGGGAGGAGGACGTCGTCGCGACGTACCGCGAGCTCACCGGCGTCGACGTCGGCGACCTGCACTGGTACCACGTCTACAACGCCGTCCAGTGGTGCGTGGTGTTCATGCGCACCGGCGCCCGGCAGGTCCACTTCGGGGAGATCGAGCGGCCCGAGGACCCCGACGCGCTCATGCACCACAAGCCGCTCCTCGACCGCCTCCTGGCCGAAGCGGGAGCGTGAGCGACATGGTCGGTCCGCTCGACGAGTACCCGATCCACCAGGCGCCGCTCCCGGTCACCTGGCCCGCCAGCAGCGACCGGAACTTCTACGACCGCTGCTACTTCAACGCCCACGACCGCAGCGGCGAGATCTTCGTCATCACCGGGCTGGGCTACTACGCCAACCTCGGCACCAAGGACGCCTTCATGCTCGTCGCCCGCGACGGGAAGCACACGGCGCTCCACCTCTCCGACCTGTGCGACGACGACCGGCTCAACCAGCGCGTCGGCGGCTACAGCGTCGAGGTCCTCGAGCCGCTGCAGAGCATCCGGCTGCGCGTGGAGGAGGCCGAGGGGATCAGCGCGGACCTCACCTGGCGGGGCTCCTTCCCCGTGCTGCAGGAGCTGCCCCACGTGCTGCGCTCCGGCGCCCGGGTGACGCTCGACGCCCAGCGGTTCGCCCAGGTCGGGACCTGGAGCGGGCACCTCGAGATCGACGGCGAGCGGATCGAGGTGACCCCCGACCGGTGGGTCGGGACCCGCGACCGCTCGTGGGGCATCCGCCCGGTCGGTGAGTCCGAGCCGGCGGGCGCCCCCGCCGACCCGCCGTTCGACGGCATGTGGTGGACCTACGTGCCGATGCGGTTCGAGGACTTCGCCGTCGTGCTGATCCTCCAGGAGGACCCGTCGGGCTACCGGACGCTCAACGACTGCCACCGCATCCATGCCGACGGCCGGGTCGAGCAGCTCGGCTGGCCGCAGGTGCAGGTGCACTACGCGCCGGGCGGCCGCACGCCGACCGGAGCGTCCATCGGGTGCACCACGCCGACGGGCGAGCAGCTCCGCCTCGAGGTGAGCTCGCTGCTCGCCGCGCCGCTCCACGTGGGTGGCGGCTACGGCGGCGACCCGGACTGGACCCACGGCGTCTGGCGGGGCGAGAAGTTCGCCGAGCGGGTCACCTACGACCTCGCCGACGACGCCGTCCGGGGCCGGATGATGTTCGGGTGCGTCGACCACGTGGGCCGCGCCGTGCTCCACGAGGGTGGCCGGGAGCACGAGGGCTGGGGCCTCTTCGAGCACTTCTGCATCGGCCGCCACGACCCCAGCGGCTTCGGCGACTGGTTCGCCGTCGCGCCCTGACCCCGGCTCGTCCGCCACCCCGACGTACCTCCCTGGAGAGACCATGACCCTCGACCGCGACGCCTTCTTCATCGACGGTGGCTGGGCCGCCCCGGCCACCACGGACACGCTGCAGGTCGTGTCGCCGCACACCGAGGAGGTGGTGGCGACGGTGCCGGAGGGCTCGGCCGCCGACGTCGACGCGGCCGTCGCGGCCGCGCGGCGCGCGTTCGACGAGGGGCCGTGGCCGCGGATGGCGCCCGAGGAACGGATCGAGGTGGTCCAGGCGTTCTCCGCGCTCTACGCCGGGAAACTGGCCGAGATGGCCGACCTGATCACGACCGAGATGGGCGCTCCGACGTCGTTCGCCAACCTGGCCCAGTCACCGGCGCCGTGGATGCAGATCGAGGCGTTCCTCGGCATCGCCCGCGCGTTCCCGTGGGAGGAGCGGCGGCCCGGTGCGCTCGGTCCGGAGGTCATCGTGCGGCGCGAGCCGGTCGGCGTGGTCGCGGCGATCCCGCCGTGGAACGTGCCGCAGTTCACCACGATCTCCAAGGTCGTGCCGGCCCTGCTGGCGGGCGACACCGTCGTCGTGAAGCCTGCGCCCGAGACCCCGCTGGACGCCTACCTCATGGCCGAGCTGCTGGCCGAGGCCGGCGTGCCCGCGGGCGTGGTCAACATCGTCGCGGCCGGCCGCGAGGTCGGCGCCCACCTCGTCGCGCACCCGGGCATCGACAAGGTCGCGTTCACCGGGTCGACCGCGGCGGGCCGCACGATCGCCGCGGTGTGCGGCGAGCAGCTCAAGCGGGTCAGCCTCGAGCTCGGCGGCAAGTCGGCCGCGATCGTCCTCGACGACGCCGACCTGGCCGAGACGATGGAGGGACTGAAGTTCACGGCGCTGATGAACTCCGGGCAGGCGTGCGTCGCGCAGACCCGCATCCTGGCGTCCCGCCGCAACTACGACACGGTCGTCGAGGCGCTGGCCGAGACGGTCGCGGGCATGGCCGTCGGTGACCCGGCCGACCCGGCGACCGAGGTCGGCCCGATGGTCGCGCAGCGCCAGCAGGAGCGGGTGGAGAAGTACATCGCGCTCGGCCAGGAGGAGGGCGCCCGCGTCGTCGTCGGGGGCAACGGCATGCCCGAGGGCCTGGACCGGGGCTGGTACGTCCGGCCGACCGTCTTCGCCGACGTCGACAACCGGATGCGGATCGCGCAGGAGGAGATCTTCGGACCGGTCCTCTCGGTCATCCCCTACGACGACGTCGACGACGCGGTCCGGATCGCGAACGACTCCGACTACGGGTTGGCCGGGACGGTCTGGACCAGTGACGCCGATGCGGGGCTGGACGTGGCACGCCGGGTCCGGGCGGGGACCTACGGGGTCAACACCTACACGATGGACTTCGCCGCGCCCTTCGGTGGGCACAAGGCCTCGGGTCTCGGCCGCGAGTTCGGCCCCGAGGGCCTGGCCCAGTACACCGAGCTCAAGTCCGTCTACACCTCGGCGCCGGCGATGTGACCCCCGCGTGACGTGGTGCGGGGCATGATCGGCCCGCTGGATTGACAGCCGACGGGCGTGTGTAAAGCCCCACAGAAGTGACCGAAGGGTAGTTCGGGAGACTGCGGTCACATACTCTCGGTACATGAGTGCCTCCACCCCCTCCCCGTCCGGCGGCCCGCTCGTCGAGGGGCCGCAGGACCCCGAGCACGAGCCCGGCGCGACCTACGCCCTCGAGCCCGAGTACGTCGCCTCGCTCACCCGGCGCGTGCGGGCCACCACGGGCGGGACGGACCCGGTCTACTCCCCGCTCGACGGCGCACCGCTGGCGCACGTGCCGCAGTCGACCGAGGGCGACGTGGCGGAGGCCTTCGAGCGCGCCCGCCGGGCGCAGCAGGCATGGGCGCGCACCGGTCTCGAGGAGCGCGCGGCCATGCTGCTGCGCCTCCACGACCTGGTGCTCGAGCGGCAGGACGAGATCGCCGACATGGTGGTCCGCGAGTCGGGGAAGGCCCGCAAGCACGCGTTCGACGAGATCCTGCACGTGGCGCTGACCGCCCGCTACTACGCGCGCACCGCGCACGACCACCTCGCACCCCAGCGCCGCCTCGGCGTCATCCCCGGGCTCACCCGCGTCGAGGTCAACCGGGTGCCCAAGGGCGTGGTCGGCATCATCTCGCCCTGGAACTACCCCTTCACCCTCGCGCTCTGCGACGGCCTGCCGGCGCTCCTGGCGGGCAACGCGGTCGTCACCAAGCCCGACGCGCAGACCATGCTCTCGGCGCTGCTCGGTGCCCAGCTGCTCGAGGAGGCCGGCTTCCCGACGGAGCTGTGGCAGGTCGTCGCCGGACCCGGCTCGGTGGTCGGCACCGCGATCGTCGAGCGCGCCGACTACGTGTGCTTCACCGGCTCCACGGCCACCGGACGGATCATCGCCCACGGCTGCGCGGAGCGGCTGATCGGCTGTTCGCTGGAGCTGGGCGGCAAGAACCCGATGCTGGTGCTCCGCGACGCCGACCTCGAGCGCGCGGCCGAGGGGGCGGTGCGAGCGACGTTCTCGAACGCCGGCCAGCTCTGCGTCTCGATCGAGCGGATCTTCGTGGCCGACCAGGTCTACGACCGGTTCGTCGAGCGGCTCGTCGCCCGCACCGAGGCGATGACGCTGGGTGCGACGCTGGACTGGGACAACGACATGGGCTCCCTGATCTCCCAGCAGCAGCTCGAGGCGGTCACCCACCACGTCGACGAGGCGGTGGCCAAGGGCGCCCGGGTGCTCGCCGGCGGCAAGGCCCGTCCCGACCTCGGCCCGTACTTCTACGAGCCGACCATCCTCGAGGGCGTCACCCCGGACATGGCCTGCTTCCAGGACGAGACCTTCGGCCCGGTCGTCTCCCTCTACCGGTTCCACGACGAAGCCGACGCCGTCGCCCGCGCCAACGAGGGGGAGTACGGCCTCAACGCCTCCATCTACAGCAAGAACGGCACCAGGGCCCGCGCCATCGCGCGCCACGTCAAGGCCGGCACGGTGAACATCAACGAGGCGTTCGCGGCGACGTTCGCCAGCGTCGACGCCCCGATGGGCGGCATGCGCCAGTCCGGCCTCGGCAGGCGCCAGGGCGCCGAGGGCATCCACCGCTACACCGAGACCCAGTCGGTGGCGACGCAGCGGCTGCTGCGCTTCGCGCCCGTCCTGGGCATGTCCGACGAGGGATACGCGAAGGTGATGACCGCCAACCTCCGCCTGATGAAGAAGCTGGGGCGTGCGTGATGGCCACGACGAGCGAGAGCAGTGAGGCCTTCGACTTCGACGTGCTGGTGGTGGGGTCCGGCTTCGGCGGCTCCGTCGCCGCGCTGCGGCTGACCGAGAAGGGCTACCGCGTCGGGGTCCTCGAGGCGGGGGCCCGCTTCGACGACAAGGACTTCGCCGAGACCTCCTGGGACGTCAAGAACTACCTGTTCCGCCCCGAGGTCGGCTGCTACGGCATCCAGCGCATCGACGCGCTCAAGGACTGCCTGATCGTCTCCGGAGCCGGTGTCGGCGGCGGGTCGCTGGTCTACGCCAACACCCTCTACGAGCCGCTCCCGGCCTTCTTCAACGATCCCCAGTGGAGCCACATCACCGACTGGAAGTCGGAGCTGGCGCCCTTCTACGACCAGGCCAAGCGGATGCTCGGCGTGGTCGAGAACCCGCTGCGCACGCCGGCCGACGACGTGATGGAGAAGGTCGCCGGCGAGATGGGCGTGGCCGACACCTTCCACCCGACGCCGGTGGGCGTCTTCTTCGGTGGCCCCGGCCAGGCGCAGGGCGAGACCGTCGAGGACCCGTACTTCGGAGGCGCCGGCCCGGCGCGCACGACCTGCATCGCCTGCGGCTCCTGCATGAGCGGCTGCCGCCACAACGCCAAGAACACGCTGGTCAAGAACTATCTCTACCTCGCGGAGCAGGCGGGCGCGGCGGTGCTGCCGCTGACCACCGTCACGCGGATCGTTCCGCGCGAGGGCGGCGGGTACGACGTGCACGTCCGCTACACCAAGGCCAAGACCCCCCGCCGATCGGCGACCCGAGTGCTGAGGGCGGAGCAGGTCGTGATGGCCGCCGCGGCCCTGGGCACCCAGCGGCTGCTGCACCGGATGAAGGACGAGGGGCACCTGCCGCGGATCTCCGACCGCCTCGGCTTCCTCTCCCGGACCAACTCCGAGTCGATCCTCGGCGCGATCGCGCCGGACACGAGCATCGACTACAGCCACGGCATCGCGATCACCTCGTCGTTCCACCCCGACGAGGACACCCACATCGAGCCGGTGCGCTACGGCAAGGGCAGCAACTTCATGTCGCTCATGCAGACCGTGCTCACCGACGGCGACGGACCGATGCCCCGGTGGCGCACCTGGCTGCGGGAGATGTGGAGCCAGCGGGCCAACGTCAAGGACCTCTACGACCTCAAGCACTGGTCGGAGCGGACCGTCATCGCGCTGGTCATGCAGAGCCTCGACAACTCGATCACCACCTACACCAAGCGCATCCCCGGCACCCGGAAGCGGTACCTGACCTCCCGCCAGGGCCACGGTGTGCCCAACCCGACCTGGATCCCGGTCGGCAACGCCGCAGTGCGGATGATGGCGCGGATCATGGGCGGCACGCCGGGCGGGTCGATCGGTGAGCCGTTCAACCGGCCGCTGACCGCCCACTTCATCGGCGGCTGCACGATCGGCGAGTCGGCCGAGACCGGTGTGCTCGACCCCTACCAGCGGGTCTACGGCCACCCGGGGCTGCACGTCGCCGACGGCTCGGCGATCACGGCCAACCTCGGCGTCAACCCGTCGCTGACCATCACCGCGCAGGCCGAGCGGGCGATGTCGCTGTGGCCGAACAAGGGCGAGGAGGACCGGCGTCCGCCGCTGGGTGCGGCGTACCAGCGCATCGAGCCGGTGCCTCCCCGGGCGCCGGTCGTCCCGGAGAGCGCGCCCGGCGCGCTTCGGCTGCCGATCGTCGGCGTCTCCTGAGCACCCTGAACCCCCGCTGAACCCCCGCTGACCTGGGGCGACGCGGCGAGGAACGGCCCGGTCCAGACCGGGCCGTTTTTCGTTGCCGGAACGGCGTAACCCGGCCCCGAGGGACTCGTTGAGGAAGACAGACCCGGCAGTCATGCTCCCTCCCAAGGGCCGGGTCATCAGTCCAGGCGCTGTCTACAGATGCGTGGACGATCAGGGCCCGGCCACCCTCCCTCCCCGGCCGGGCCCTGGTGCATTTCCGAGCCTTTCCGCGCGGAGCGCGGAAAGAGGCTGCGAGGAGGTTGAGGAGCGTCGGCTCACCCGAGCCTGCGAGGGGGAGCGACGCGTCTCGAAACCTGGCCCGTGGTCTCGACAAGCCCGACCACCGGGGGAGTCGTGGTCTCGACGGGCTCGACCACCGGGGGAGTCGTGGTCTCGACAAGCTCGACCACCGGGGGAGTCGTGGTCTCGACAAGCCCGACCAGCGTGGGGCTCCTGGTCTCGACGGGCTCGACCAGCGACGGGGTCGCGTCCGGCGCCGCATAGGCTTCGGCCCATGACAGAGCACGACCTGGTCCTGGTGGTCGACTTCGGCGCTCAGTACGCCCAGCTGATCGCCCGCCGCGTGCGCGAGGCGCGCGTGTACTCCGAGATCGTGCCGCACCACGTGCCGGTGGAGGAGATGCTGGCGCGCAAGCCCAAGGCGATCATCCTCTCCGGCGGTCCCTCGTCGGTGTACGCCGAGGGCGCGCCGTCGCTCGACCCGGCGCTCTTCGAGGCCGGCACGCCGGTCTTCGGCATGTGCTACGGCTTCCAGCTGATGGCCCGCGGGCTCGGCGGGGAGGTGGCGCCGACCGGCGCCCGGGAGTACGGCCGGACCGACGTGACGGTGCTCGAGCCGGGGACGCTGCTCTCCGACGTACCGTCCGCGCACCGGGTCTGGATGTCGCACGGCGACTCCGTCGTGGCCGCGCCCGAGGGCTTCTCCGTGCTGGCCTCCACGGCGGTGACGCCGGTCGCGGCGTTCGAGGACGTCGACCGCGGCCTCGCGGGCGTGCAGTGGCACCCCGAGGTGCTGCACACCGAGCACGGCCAGCAGGTGCTCGAGCACTTCCTCCACGACATCGCCGGCTGCCGGCCGACGTGGACGATGGTCAACATCGTGGAGGAGCAGATCGAGTCGATCCGCGCCCAGATCGGCGACCGCGGGCGCGCCATCTGCGGCCTGTCCGGCGGCGTCGACTCGGCCGTCGCCGCGGCGATCGTGCAGCGGGCCATCGGCGACCGGCTCACCTGCGTCTACGTCGACCACGGGCTGATGCGCCAGGGGGAGACCGAGCAGGTCGAGCGCGACTTCGTCGCCGCCACCGGCGTCGACCTGAAGGTCGTGGAGGCCGAGAAGCGGTTCCTCGACGCGCTCGCCGGGGTCTCCGAGCCCGAGGCGAAGCGGAAGATCATCGGCCGCGAGTTCATCCGGGTCTTCGAGGCCGCGCGCGCGGAGATCCTGGCCGAGTTCGCGGAGCAGAGCGCCGCCGAGGGGGAGAAGGTGGCCTTCCTCGTGCAGGGCACGCTCTACCCGGACGTCGTCGAGTCCGGCGGCGGCGCCGGGACCTCGAACATCAAGTCCCACCACAACGTCGGTGGCCTGCCCGAGGACATGGACCTCGAGCTGGTCGAGCCGCTCCGCACGCTCTTCAAGGACGAGGTCCGGCAGGTCGGCGAGCAGCTCGGCCTGCCCGCCGAGATCGTGCACCGTCAGCCGTTCCCGGGCCCGGGACTCGGCATCCGGATCATCGGGGAGGTCACCCGCGAGCGGCTGGACATCCTGCGCCAGGCCGACGCGATCGCCCGCGAGGAGATGACGCGCGCGGGCCTGGACCGGGACGTGTGGCAGATGCCGGTCGTGCTGCTGGCCGACGTGCGCTCCGTCGGGGTCCAGGGGGACGGCCGCACCTACGGCCACCCGGTCGTGCTGCGCCCGGTGACCTCGGAGGACGCCATGACCGCCGACTGGGCCCGCCTCCCGTACGACGTGCTGGAGCGGATCTCCACCCGGATCACCAACGAGGTGGCCGAGGTGAACCGGGTGACCGTCGACATCACCTCGAAGCCGCCGGGCACCATCGAGTGGGAGTGACGGGGCCGCCCGTCCCGTGACAGCTGGGAGGCCCTGACGCACCAGGTGCGTCAAGAACTCCCGGCTGCCGCGTCACCGGCCGGCCAGGGGCCGCACCGCCGGGTCAGCCCACCGGCTTCAGCGGGTCGTGTCCGATGTCCATCAGCGCGCGGCGCCAGTCGTCCTCGCCAGCGGTCGGCTCCATCTCGGTGCCGCCGCGCTCCTCGATGATGCGGGTGACGACCTGGTCCATGACCTCGACGTCGTCGGGGGTGAGGTCGGAGCGGCGCTTGCCGAGGATGGCGAGGACCTGGTGGCCGAGGGCGGAGCCGGCCTGGTCGGGGAGCGCCTCCGTCTCCTCGCCGGCACCCTCGACGGCGAGCCAGTCGCGCAGCTCGCGCGAGGTCATGTTCACCACGACGTGGAAGTCGTTCCACAGCTCGTCGCTGACGATGGTCTCGGCCACGTGTCCTCCTGCTCTCGGTCCTGCTGTTCGGTTCCGTCGTGCTGACGTGCCCGCGCCGGTACCCACCCCGCGCCGGATCACCGGCCGACGAGCGGCAGATCACGCTCCGGAATCACCCTCCGAGGTCATGCTCCGAGGTCATGCTCCGAGGTCATGCTCCGAGGTCACGCTCCGAGTCGCGGGGTACCGGCTCACCATGGCCACCGCAGACGGCGACCGCCCGGGCGCGCAGCAGTGGGTGCCCGAGGGTGCCGGTCTGCCGGCGCTGCGGGAGGCGGTGCAGGCGTGCCGTGGGTGCGAGCTCCACCGTGACGCCACCCAGGCCGTGATGGGCGAGGGGCCGGCCGAGGCCCGGCTCGTCGTGCTGGGCGAGCAGCCCGGGGAGCGCGAGGACGTCGAGGGCGAGCCTTTCGTCGGCCCGGCCGGCACGCTGCTCGACCGCGCGCTGGCCGACGTCGGCCTCGACCCTGCGCAGGTCTACCGCACGAACGTCGTCAAGCACTTCCGGTGGTCGGGCACCCGCGGCAAGCGCCGGATCCACCAGTCCCCGAAGGCCGCGCACGTGGCCGCCTGCGCGCCGTGGCTGCGTGCCGAGCTGGCCGAGCTGAGACCGGAAGGGGTGGTGCTCCTCGGTGCGACGGCGGGCAAGGCCCTGCACGGGTCGTCGTTCCGGGTCGGGAAGTCGCGGGGTCGGCTCGGGGAGTGGCCGGAGCGGATCCCGACCGAGCACCCGCCACGCTGGGTGCTGACGACCACCCACCCCGCCGCGGTGCTGCGTGCGGACGACCGCGACGCGGCGTACGACGCGCTGCTCGCCGACCTCCGCGTCGCGGCCGACGCGTTGGCCGCGGGCTGAGGTCCGGTGGAGGACTCGCCCGCGGCCCTGCTAGCTGAAGAGGCTGTAGCCCCCGGGGCCGACGGCGAAGCCGATCACGATGAGCACGATGCCCCAGAGCAGCTGGCCCTTGAAGAGCTGGAAGATGCCGGCGATCACGAGGATGACCGCGAGGATCCACAGGAGGAAAAGCATGATCTTGCTCCTTCGATAGGGGATGGAGGGAGCGCTCGCCCGTTACCCGCCTCCTCGAAGCGGCATGCCTGCCGAAGGCCCCCGGGGCGCCTCAGCGGTAGTAGAGCCGGGTGCGGGTGGTGACGCCGTCCACCGAGAGCACCCACACGCCGGAGTCGGTGGCGACGCGGAACCACTGGGGGATCCGGCCGCGACCGTCGGCGTTCACCGGGACCGGCCGGCAGCGCTCGAACTGCACGCAGAACCGGGACGCCTCCGCCGGTCGCAGCTCGGCGCGGGGCCGGCTGCCGCTGGCGAACCCGGCGACCTCGACGCCGTACCACTGGCAGGGGTAGGTGAAGCCCTGGCTGACCGTCGTGCACTCGCCCGGTGTGCGGACCAGGCGGACGGTGCGCGGCTCGGCCCGGCCGCAGCTGCGCGCCACGTCGCTGGTGGCGGTGCGGCCGTCCTCCCCGCGGACCACCGTGCGTGCGTCGAGGCAGGCCCGCTCCCCGCCCTGCTCGGTGCGCACGGCGACGGCGGACGTGCGGAGCGTGCGCCAGCCGGAGCCGTCGTCGACCTGGACGGTCGTCTGGTCCGGGGTGCGCGGCGGTCGCACGGTGAACCGGACCGACCGGTACGCCGGACGCGCGTCGGCGGTGGGCGCGTCCGGCTCGGGGAGCGGCTCGAGCGTGGGTGTCGCCGCCGCGTCGGGAGAGACGTCGGCGGAGGCCTGGTCGCTCGGCGCGGCCGCGAGCGGCTCGTCGTCGCCGGCCGAGGTGCTGACGAGGAACGCGGTGAGGGCCACCGCGGCCACCGTGGCGGCGGCGCCGACGGCGGCGAGGGCCCCACGGCGACGGCGGC
>NZ_JBNCOG010000032.1:0-43517 GCF_051280745.1 Nocardioides ureilyticus
CGTCCGCCGAAGAGGACCAGCGGCTCCTTCTTGGCCAGCTCCCGGTAGCGGAGCAGCTTCTCCCGGTCGGCCGCGGTGTTGACCGGGTAGTACGGCTCGTCGCCCTCCTCGGCGAAGCGGGAGTACTCGTGGACGACGATCGACTTGCCCGGCAGGTAGGTCCGCTCGGGGTGCAGGTGCTTGAACTCCAGCACCCGCGTCCACGGCACGTCCTCGTCGTTGGCGTTGACCACGCCGGTGCCCTGGTAGTCGTCGACGTCGACGGTCTCGCGCTCGAGGTCGATGGTCCGCCACGAGAGGCGGCCCTCGGAGTGGCCGAAGTACTCGTCGACGGGGCCCGTGTAGACGATCGGGACCTTGCCCTTGTACTGCTCGACGAGGCCGGCGTCCGGGTCCAGGAAGTCGGTGTCGAGGCGCACCTCGATGTTCGGGTGCTCGGCCATCCGCTCCAGCCAGGCCGTGTAGCCGTCGACGGGCAGGCCCTCGTAGGTGTCGTTGAAGTACCGGTTGTCGAAGGTGTAGCGGACCGGCAGGCGGGTGATGATGTCCGCGCTCAGCTCCTTGGGGTCGGTCTGCCACTGCTTGGCGGTGTAGCCCTTGACGAACGCCTCGTAGAGCGGGCGGCCGATCAGGGAGATCGCCTTCTCCTCGAGGTTCGTGGCGTCCGCGGTCGCGATCTCGCTGGCCTGCTCGGCGATCAGCGCGCGGGCCTCGTCGGGGGTGTGGGACCTCCCGAAGAACTGGTTGATCAGGCCCAGGTTCATCGGGAAGGAGTAGACCTGCCCCTGGTACTTGGCGAAGACCCGGTGCTGGTAGCCGGTGAAGTCGGTGAACCGGTTGACGTACTCCCAGACCTTCGTGTTGGAGGTGTGGAAGAGGTGGGTGCCGTAGACGTGCACCTCGATCCCGGTCTCCGGGTCGATCTCGGAGTAGGCATTGCCGCCGAGGTGGCTGCGGCGCTCCACCACGAGCACCTTCAGGCCGAGCTCGGTGGCGCAGCGCTCCGCGACGGTCAGGCCGAAGAAGCCCGACCCGACGACGACGAGGTCGGGACCCCCGGAGGAGGCAGCGTTGGTGGAGGACACGGTCGGTCAGTCTACGGAGAGCGGCGGAGGGGTCCGCATCGCACGCGCCGCGAGCACCGCACGGACCACGTTGCGGGCCTCGGCCCGGCCGCCGCGCAGCGGGCTGAGCGCGACCACCGCGAGCGCGATGAGCCACGGCTTCAGCCGCACCAGCGGGCTCTCGCCGTAGCGCAGGTGGACGGCGAAGAGGTTGCGGTACATGTAGAACCCCTTCCACCCCGCCAGGTCGTGCTGCTGGTCGAAGTCGAGCTGCCGCACCAGCACCGCGTCGCGGACCGCCCAGATCCGGAAGCCGGCGCGCCGGGCGCGCATGGCGTAGTCGACGTCGTCGTAGAAGATGAAGAACGACGGGTCGGGCAGGCCGATCGCCGCCACGACCGCCCGGCGGACCATGAACCCCTCGAACGCGACGTTCTCCAGCTCGACCCGCTCCGGCATCGCCGCCCGGGTGCCCCAGTCGGTCTCGACCATGGCGGTCTTGGGCTTCACCGCCAGCGGGTTGGTCAGGTCGAACCGGGTCGCCGCCTTTTCGCACAGCCGGCCCGCCCGGTCCTCGCGCACCGCCATCAGGCAGTCCTCGTCCTGCGCGAGCAGCACGTCGAGGCAGTCGGGCGCCGGCACGACGTCGTCGTCCATCAGCCAGATCCGGTCGAAGCCGCCGTCCCACGCCTGTCGTACGCCGAGGGAGAACCCGCCCGCACCGCCGAGGTTCTCCTCGGTCCGGGTCACCCGCAGCCACGGGTCGGTGCGCCCGGCGAGCAGCGCGGCGGTGTGGTCGGTGCTGGCGTTGTCGATGACGAGCACGGCGTCGGGCGGGGTGGTCAGGGCCCCCAGCCCGTCGAGCATCCGGTCGAGCAGGTCGGCGCGGTTGTAGGTCACCACGACCACCGCGACGCTCTCGCGGCCGCCGCCGGCCGAGCCGTCGCTGACCGAGCCGTCGCTGACCGAGCCGTCGCTGGTCGAGCCGTCGCTGGTCGAGCCGTCGCTGGTCGAGCCTGTCGAGACCATCAGAGATACCTCCGGTGGCCGGTGAAGTCCCCGCGCAGGGCGGCGCGCCACGCCCGCACGCTCAGCAGCAGGCGACCCGGCTGCGGCCGGGTGACGGCGTAGAACCACACGGTCTTGGCGACGAAGGCCAGCGCGTGGGGCCAGCCGCGGTACTCGCGGAGGTTGAGCAGGTTGTTGCGCGCCATGCAGTAGTGCTTGAGGTCGCTCGGGCTGTGGTTGTACGTCGTCCGGCCACCCAGCATCGGGCTGCCCAGCTCCCCGACGCTCGGGTGGTGCACCCGAGCCCCCACCACCGTGGCGACCCGGCCACCCGCCCGCTCGGCCCGCAGCCGGTACTCGTGGTCGTCGCCCCAGATGAAGAACTCCTCCCGCGGCAGGCCGATCCGCTCGACCAGCGCGCGGGTGAGCAGCACGCCGTTGAACGGGATCACCACGTCGCGGATCACGCCGTCGGTCGCCGCGGCGACGACGTCGGTCATCTCGTGGACCACGCGGGTGCCGCCCGGCAGCCGGATGGGGAAGACCAGCCGCTCGGGGCGGTCCTCGTCGACCACCACGGGCCCCCAGAAGTCGAGCCGGTCCCGCCAGGGCAGCAGCGTGCCGAGGCAGTCGGGCTCGGGCAGGCCGTCGTCGTCCATCAGCCAGACCAGGTCGGCCCCGCGCTCGAGCGCCCAGGCCAGCCCCTCGTGGAAGCCGCCGGCACCGCCCACGTTCTCGGCCAGGGTGCGTCCGACCACCGGCGTGCTCGGGTGGTCGTCGGGCACCTGGCGGTCGGTGAGGCCGGCCAGCCACTCGCCCGTCCCGTCGCTCGAGGCGTTGTCGACGACCAGCACCTCGGCCAGCTCCTCGGTGCCGTCGAGCCGCTCCAGCAGCCGCTGGAGCAGCGGCAACCGGTTGAAGGTCACCACGACGGCGACGACGCGAGGGTGATCATCAGGCACGGCGTACACCTTAGGGACCGGCCCGCCCGGTGCCCGCGCCCGCAGGCGCGTGCACGCTCAGCAAGCGGCGCCGAGGTCCTCGGCCTGGTTCGCGGCGTACCCCTCCGACAGGGAGCCGATCGAGCCGCCGGTGACCGCGTCGGGCGTGGCCTTGGGCTTCCGCCCGGTGCCGCCGGCCGCCTTGGTGCCACCGCCCTCGGCCTGCTCGATCGCCTGCTCGACCTTGCGGTGCACGAGCGGGATGTCGGGGTCGGCGGTCTGGATCATCGGCGGGACGAGCGAGAGGGTCGAGACCTTCTGCCCCCGGGCCTTGAGCGCGAGGTCCATGAAGGTGTCGAGCTCGGAGGCCGGCAGGTTGGTGGAGACCATCGCGGTGGACGCCTGGGCGATCTTCTCGAAGTTGCGCACGACGACCTGCGGGCTCACCTGCTGCAGCATGGCGTTCATGACGCACTTCTGGCGCGCCATCCGCGAGTAGTCGTCGGAGCCCTCGCGGGCCCGGGCGTACCAGAGGGTGTCGTGCCCGTCGAGCTTCCGGACGCCGGCGTCGATGTAGTGGAAGTGCGCCTCGTGCGGGAGGCCGACCGGGATCGGCTGGCGGACGTTGAGCGTCACGCCTCCGACGGCGTCGACCAGGTCCTTGAAGCCCTCGAGGTTGACCATCGCCCAGTAGTTGATCTCCAGGTCGGTGATGCCCTCGACGGCGGCGATCGTCGCCTCGACGCCGGGGTCCTCCGAGCCGGGGAAGAGCTCCTCGTGGTCCTGCGCCCAGGTGCTGACGCCGTTGAGGTAGCAGCCGTCGCAGTCGAAGCCGTCGGGGAACTCCTCCGCCATCGGAGAGCCGTCGCGGAACGGGAACGAGGACATGTTGCGCGGCAGGCCGATCAGCACCGTGCGGCCGGTCTCGGCGTCGATCGAGGCGACGGTGAGCGAGTCGGGCCGCAGCCCCCAGCGGCCCTCGCCGGAGTCGCCGCCGAGCAGCAGCACGTTGAACCGGCCGTCGTGGGCGCCGACGACCTCGTCGGAGCCGAACATCGTGAGGATCCCGTCGCGGGCCACGCCGACGACGTGGGCCCCGAAGAGCAGGGTGCCCATCACCGACAGGCAGAGGAAGCCGTTGACGCCGACGACCGCGCGCCGGTGCGTCAGGCGGAGGCTGAGCGGCTGACCGATCCGCCAGGCGTCCATGAAGAGGGCGGCCCAGCCGACGGCCGCGGCGATGAGCCCGAGACGGAGCACCAGCAGGAGGCTGGGGTTGGAGACCATCGAGAAGATCCACTCGCGGTGGACCAGCGCGACCACGAGCGCGACCACCAGCGCGACGAACCCGGTCACCAGCAGTCCGAGCCAGAGACAGAAGGCGACCAGCCCGACGCGCCGGTTGCCCGCCACGAGCTGCGCCGATCCGGGCGCCAGGAGGGTCATCACCATGAGGGCCATCGCTCGGCGGAACCGCACGCGTGCCGCGCGCTCCTCGACCGAGGTGCGCAGCGCGCCGGTGCCATCGAGCAACCCGGGGGAAGAGACGGGTGGCATCGATCGTGCCTCTCTGTTGCTGGTGCTGCGGTGAGTCTGCGAGTGAGTCTGCGAGTGATACTGCGGTGAGTACTGAAGGGGAAGGTCAGTGCTGCACGTCAGTATCACCAGTCACAGCCGTCACAGGCGGGTGCGACGCGCCGGAACGCGGCGGACGGCGGGCGGACAGCCACCGGACAGCCACGCGAGGGTTCCTCGTCCGCGGCCCCGGAACCGCTGCACGGTAGCGTCAGGCCCATGGCAGATCGTCCCCGGAACGGCGGTCCCGAGGACGGGCGGCCCCACGACAGCGGCCGAGCCGGCGGGCAGGACGCGCCGTACGGCTGGCTCTACGGCAAGGACCGCGGCGGCGCGCGCGAGCCGCGCCCCGAGGAGACCCGGGTCATGCCGGTGCAGCCCCGCGACGGTGCCCGACCACGCACCCCGGCCGCGAGCCAGCCGCCGCGTGGACCCGGCGCCCCGCCCCCTCGATCGCCCGCCCCACCACCCGCCGCGCCGGGCCGGCCACCGAGGCGGTCGCGGCGCTTCCCCCGGCCGCGTGCGCGCTGGGTGCTGCTCCTGCTCCTCGCCTGGCTGGCCTACCTCGTCGTGGTGCCGGTGCTGGCCTGGAACGACGTGGAGAAGGTCGACTTCGA
Organism: Nocardioides ureilyticus; assembly: GCF_051280745.1. Taxonomy (NCBI): domain Bacteria; kingdom Bacillati; phylum Actinomycetota; class Actinomycetes; order Propionibacteriales; family Nocardioidaceae; genus Nocardioides; species Nocardioides ureilyticus. Next base: position 5,206 of record NZ_JBNCOG010000032.1, read on the forward strand.
GCCGCGCGACAACCGCCCGCCCGAGCAGCCCGGCACGACGTACCTGCTGGTCGGCAGCGACTCGCGCAGCGACCTCTCCCCCGCCGAACGACGCCGGCTCGGCACCGGCGGCGCGGAGGGCCAGCGCACCGACACGATCATGCTGCTGCACACCGGCTCGGGCCCCAACCTGCTCATGTCGATCCCCCGCGACTCCACCATCGACATCCCCGGGCACGGCACCAGCAAGATCAACGCCGCCTACGCCTTCGGCGGCCCCCGGCTGCTGACCCGCACCATCGAGGACGCGACCGGCATCCGCATCGACCACTACGTCGAGATCGGCATGGGCGGGCTCGCGGGCGTCGTCGACGCGGTCGGCGGCATCGAGATCTGCCCCGACGAGGCGATGGTCGATCCGCAGGCCAAGCTCGACATCGAGGCCGGCTGCCAGGAGGTGGACGGCCCGACCGCCCTCGGGTACGCACGCTCACGGAAGACCTACGAGCGGTTCGGTGACACCCAGCGCGCCCAGGCGCAGCGCGAGGTGGTCTCCGCGGTCGGCCGCGAGGTCCTCTCGCCGTGGACGGTGCTGAACCCGTTCCGCTACTGGAACCTGATGACCTCGGTCCCGGGCTTCTTCGCCTTCGGCGAGAACACCGGGCCCGTCCGGGCGGCGATGTGGGCCCTCGCGATGACCCGGGTGAACGGCGACGCGGGGCTGACCTGCGGGGTCCCGATCTCCGACCTCGCCGTGACCTGGGACTCCGAGCGGGCGCCGCGGATGTTCCAGGCCATCATCGAGGACGACACCGACTCCATCCCCCGACAGCTGTGCACGCCCACCGGGCTGCCGAAGGAAGTGACCGGATGACCTCTGCCGACCGTTACGAGACCCTGCTCTGGGACGTCGACGAGCACGGCGTGGCGACGCTGACCCTGCACCGCCCCGACCACCTCAACGCGTTCAGCGTCACGATGGCGCGCGAGCTCGAGGAGGTCTTCCGCACCGACGCCCGAGCCGACGAGGTGCGGGCCGTGGTCGTGACCGGGGCCGGCCGGGCGTTCTGCGCGGGCATGGACCTCTCCGCCGACGGCAACGTCTTCGGCCTCGACGAGAGCATCCGGCCGACGGCGGAGGAGTTCCGGGCGGCGTACCACCGGTCGCCGTACGACGAGGGCGTGCGGGACACCGGTGGCAAGGTCACCTTGGCGATCCACGCGCTGCCCAAGCCGGTCATCGCCGCGATCAACGGGCCGGCCGTCGGGATCGGCGCCACCATGACGCTCGCGATGGACCTGCGCCTGGCGTCGACCGCGGCGCGGATCGGGTTCGTCTTCGGGCGGCTCGGCATCGTGCCGGAGGCCGCCTCGTCGTGGTTCCTCCCCCGCATCGTGGGCATCCAGCAGGCGCTGGAGTGGGTGTACTCCGCGGACGTGCTCACCGCCGACCAGGCCCTCGCCGGCCGGCTGCTCCGGTCGGTGCACGAGCCCGAGGACCTGCTGCCGGCCGCGCAGCAGCTCGCGCGTTCCTTCGTCGACGGCCGGTCACCCGTGGCGCTCGGGCTGGCCAAGCAGCTGCTCTACCGCGGGTCTGCGGCGAGCGACCCGCTCGAGGCCCACCTGTCCGACTCCCTGGCGATGTACTGGACCTCGATCGGCGACGGCAAGGAGGGGGTCGCGGCCTTCCGCGAGAAGCGCCGGCCGGAGTTCACCGGCAGGGCCTCGGAGCTGCCCGAGATCTCCTGACCGGACCAGCCGAGGCGTCCGGACGCACGCCAGCCGGGGTGCGGACCCTCGTCCGCACCCCGGCCGTGGCTGCCGTGGGGCTACGTCCCCTCGCGGGGTGTCTGCTGAGTCAACGCGTCAGTCAGCGCGCGGGTCAGCGCGCGGCGCGCGCTGCCTCCTCCTCGGAGGCCGCGCCGGCGGTGCTGAGGTTGCCGCCCTTGTCCTCGAGGTGTGCCCGGATGAACCAGTGGAACAGCTCGAGGTCGTTGGTCTGCGCGATGAACATGTCCTGGGTGACCGGGTCGAGCTCCTCGAGCTCCGTGATGCCCTTGCGGTAGCTCTCGATCACGCCCTGGTAGACGAGGTCGAGCGCGCCCAGGTGCTCCTGGGTCGTCGCGCGGCCGATGCTGTACTCCTGCCAGGAGCGGTTCTCCACCAGACGGCCCGGCGTGCCGCAGGGCGAGCCGCCGAGGGTGGCGATGCGCTCGGCGAGGTCGTCGGCGAAGCCACGCACCGCCTCGACCTGGGGGTCGAGCATCTCGTGGACGGCGATGAAGTGCGGACCGACGACGTTCCAGTGGATGTGCTTGAGCGTCAGGTGCAGGTCGTTGGCGGCATCGAGCCGGCCCTGCAGCAGCTCGACGACGCGCTCGGCGTCGGACTCGCTCATGCCGGGGACGGTGTATCGGAGCTTGCTGTTGGTAGCCATGTGCGCCCCGTACCCACCACCCCGACGGAGGAACCGCGGGGCCGGTCACACTTGCTGGTCGCACTTGCTGGTCGCACTGCTGGGAAACGGCGACGACCGCCCGCCGGGTGCTGGGCCCAGCGGGCGGTCGTCGATGGAGCGATGTTCCTCAGGTCACCGGAGCTTCACGCTCTTCTTGGCGGCCTTGGTCGAGCTGTTGCCGAGGTACTTCACGACGACCTTCGAGGCGCCCTTGAGGTTCTTCACCTTCAGGTTCGCCCTGCCGGCCTTGAGCTGCTTGCTGGCGACCTTCGTGCCCTTGACGAAGGCGGCGACCTTGCCGGCGGCCTTGCTGCTGTCCTGGCGGACGACCTGGGCGACGACCTTCGCCGCCTTGCCCTTCTTGACGGCCCTCACGACCCGCAGGTCGGCGCTCTGCTTCGTGACGTCGACGGTGCCGACCTTCGGGTCCTGGCCGTCCTTCAGCGCGCACGGGAGCGCGTCGAGCGGGATGGGCAGGCCGAGCGGGACGAGGCTGAACGCGTCCGGCAGCGAGATGTCGTAGGCACCGGCCTTCGCCGGGGTCTTGAACGCACCGACGTTCCCGGTGACGGCTGCGAGCGGGTTCAGCTCGCCGACGGGGGCCTCGAGCGGCACCGGGACCGGGACGTTCCCGAGCAGCATGGCGAAGCCGTCCAGCTTGGCGCCCAGCTGGGTCACCCCCGGGACGGCGGAGAGCAGCCCGAGCAGGCCGCCGACCTCCAGGCCGCCGCCGACGGGCAGCAGGCCACCGGGCACGCCGAAGTCCGCGAGGACCTCCGTCGGCAGGGCGTCCGCCGAGATGGAGAGCGGCACGTCGACGGGGACGTTCAGCAGCGGCACCGTGCAGGTGTAGGTGGCGCCGCCGGAGACGGCGGCGGACGAGGTGCCCGTCGTGCCGGAGACGAGGGCGCCGGTGGCGAGTGCGGTCGCGACGCCCGTGGCGGCGAGACGCTTGGAAACAGCAGAGATGGACATGGAGATGCTCCCTCCCAAGAGCGGTCGGCGCTGCCTCCCTGCAGCGACCAGCGCTCAACCTAGGTCGGGTGTGACCCAGGTCGCAGCGGATTGGCGCAACCAGAGGGTGCTTTGATGGCAGCCATGACCACCGCGACGAGCAGCTGGCAGGACCCGGAGGCGATCCGCTTCATGTTGGAGGACTGCCACACGTGGGCCGTGGTCGGCCTCTCCCCCGACCCGAGCCGCACGGCGTACCAGATCGCCGCGTTGCTCCAGCAGCGCGGGAAGCGGGTCGTGCCGGTCCACCCGTCGGCCGAGACGGTCCTGGGTGAGCGGGGCTTCCCGACCCTCGCCGACGTGCCGTTCCCCATCGACGTCGTCGACGTCTTCCGCCGCTCCGAGGCGGCCGGCGAGTTCGCCGACCAGGCGGTGGCCGTGGGCGCCAAGGCGGTGTGGTTCCAGCTCGGCGTGGTCGACGAGGCGGCCTTCGAGCGGACCACCGGAGCGGGCGTGCCGATGGTGATGGACACCTGTCCGGCCATCGAGTGGCGCCGCCGCTGACGGTCCCCCGTCCAGCGTCGAGCGGCCCGTCGAGCGTCGCCGTTCAGCGGCTCCCCGCGGGCTCCCCGGACGCGTCGACGGCCGGGAACGCCACGGTGTCACCGTCGGACGCCGGCGCAGCCGGCTGGGGCGTGGGCGGGGCCGGCGGCGGGCCGACCACCATCGCCACGAGCGACAGGGCGGCCCAGCCCAGGACCACCACCACGGCGAACCGCACCGCGGCCGTCTCGGCCGGCATCCCGCCCGTCACCAGGGCCGACCACAGGGCCGGCGCGGTCACGAGGGCGGCGGCGCCGAGCACGGGGGCGGACAGCAGCTTCACGAGCCCGCCTCCAGCATCGCCTCGCCGGACACGACGCCGACCGAGCGGACCTGGGTCGCGCCCACCAGCTCGGGGTAGGAGAGGACGGGCAGCCGCTCCACCGCCTGTCGCAGCAACCGGCGCAGCGCGGGCCGGATCTGCGGCGCGCAGACCAGCACCGGGCGGATGTCGGCGTTCTCGGCATCCACCAACAGCTGGCCCAGGTGGGTGACCATCGCCTGAGCGACCATCGGGTCGAGGAGGATCACGCCGCCCTCGTCACTGGGCCGCATCGACTCGAGCATCTGCTGCTCCAGGCGGGGGTCCAGGCTGAGGACGTGGACCACCCCGTCCCGCACGTGCGGGGCCACCACGGCCGGCCCCAGGGCGGTCCGGGCCGCCTCGACGAGGATCTCGTGGTTCTTGGTCTCGGCCGCCCGCAGCGACAGCGCCTCGTAGATGCGGACGAGGTCGCGGATCGTCACGCCCTCGTCGAGCAGCGACTGGAGCACCCGCTGGACCTGGCCCAGGGTGAGCAGCGTCGGCGTCAGCTCCTCGACCACCGCCGGGTGCGAGCGCTTGACCACGTCGGTCAGCAGCTTCACGTCCTCCCGGCCGAGGAGCCGGCTCGCGTGGGTGGAGACGACGTCGGAGAGGTGCGTGGTCATCACGGCCGTGCGCTCGACCACCGTGGCGCCGCCGATCTCCGCCTGGTGCGCGAGCTCCGCGGGGATCCACTTGGCCTCGAGCCCGAACACCGGCTCGCGGGTCACCTCCCCGGGGAGCGTCGAGAGGTGGTCACCGATCGCCAGGACCGTGCCGCGCGGGGCCTCGCCCCGCGCCACCTCGATGCCGAACAGCTTGATGACGTAGGTCCGCGGCGGCAGCTCGAGGTTGTCGCGGGTGCGGACCGGCGGGATGAGGACGCCCGTCTCGAGGGCCACCTTGCGGCGCAGCGCCTTGACGCGCTCGAGGAGGTCGCCGCCCTGGTCCCGGTCGACCAGGTCGATGAGGTCGGCGGAGAGCTCGAGGCTCAACGGGTCGAGCTGGATCTCCGCCGCGAGCAGCTCGGGGGTGTCGGCGGGCGGAGCGGCGGCGAGCTGCGGCGTCTCCTCCGCCTCCCCAGCCTTCCCCGGCTCGTCGATCCTGGCGGAGACGAGCAGGAAGGCCCCACCGGCGAGGAGGAACGGGATCTTCGGCATCCCGGGGATGAGGCACAGGGCGAGGGCCGACCCACCGGCCACGCGCAGCGGCGTCTTCTGCCGGGTCAGCTGGTGGATGATCTCCGAGCCCATGTCCTCGTCGCCGGCACCGCGGGTGACCACCAGGCCGGTCGCCACCGAGAGCAGCAGCGCCGGGATCTGGGAGACGAGGCCGTCACCGACGGAGAGCAGGCTGTAGGTCTGCACGGCGTCGCCGGCGGACATGCCGCGTTGCATCATGCCGACGGCGAAGCCACCGAGGAGGTTCACCAGCGTGATGACGATGGCCGCGATGGCGTCGCCCTTGACGAACTTCGAGGCACCGTCCATCGCACCGTAGAAGTCGGCCTCGGCGTGGACGTCGGCACGGCGTTGCCGCGCCTGCTCCTCGTCGATGAGGCCGCTGTTGAGGTCGGCGTCGATGGCCATCTGCTTGCCCGGCATCGCGTCGAGGGTGAAGCGCGCCCCGACCTCCGCCACGCGGCCGGCACCGTTGGTGATCACCACGAACTGGATGACGAGCAGGATGGCGAAGATGATCATGCCGACGATGAGCGAGCCACCCACGACGAAGTGGCCGAAGGTGTCGATCACCTTGCCGGCGTAGCCGTCGAGCAGCACCAGCCGGGTGGCGCTCACGTTGAGCGCCAGTCGGAACAGCGTCATCACCAGGAGCACGGCCGGGAAGGCCGCGAAGTCCAGCGGCCGGGACACGAACATCGCCGTGAGCAGGATGAGCAGCGCGCCCGTGATGTTGAGCGCGATGAGGAGGTCCAGCACGACGGCCGGCAGCGGGATGACGAGCATCACCACGATCAGCACGATGCCGAGCGGGACGCCCAGCTGGGTCAGGCGCTTCAGGGACAACGCGGGTGTGCTCCTCGAGCCGTTCGCGGCGCCGTCCCTGGCGCGGAGGATGAGAGGGACCATCCTGGTCCCGGGCCTGCGAGCTCCCTATCGGCCGGCGAGCGCCTCGCCTGAGGGGTTCCGCGGGCGGCGTCGCCCGGCGAGCACCGGCGGGAGCTCCGCGCCCACGCGGGGCGTGCCGTGCTCCCCGCCCAGGTGGCCGCGGGAGCGTCGGCTGATCACGAACGCGAGCACCTGCGCCACCGCTGCGAAGAGCTCGGCCGGGATCTCCCGGCCGACCTCGGTGGCGCCGTAGAGGGCACGGGCGAGCGGGACGTCGCGGACCAGGGGCACGTCGTGCTCCGCGGCCGTCTCGCGGATCCGCTGCGCGACCAGCCCGGCGCCTCGGGCCACGACCCGTGGTGCCCCCGAGGACGCGTCGTACCGGAGCGCGACCGCGACGTGGGTCGGATTCACCAGCACCACGTCGGCCGTCGGCACGTCGGCGAGCATCCGGTTGCGCGAGGCCGCGAGCTGCTTGGACCGGATCGCGCTCTTGACCAAGGGGTCGCCCTCGGACTGCTTGTGCTCGCGCTTGACCTCGTCCTTGCTCATCCGGGTCTGCTTGCCCACCCGGCGCCGCTGCATCGCGTAGTCGGCCGCGGCCATCACCAGGCCCGCCACGGAGACGTTGCGGAGCATGGCGTAGGCCTCGTCGCCCACGATGGTGAGCACGACACCGATCGGCACCAGGCCACCGAGCAGGGGCAGCATCGCGTCGACGCTGAGCCAGACCACCCCCGCGACCAGGGAGCACTTGATCAGCATCTTGGCCCCTTCCCACCAGGACTGCGGGCCGAAGATCCGCTTGAACCCCTTGATGGGGTCGAGCTTCTTCAGGTTCGGCTGCACCGTCTTGGTCGCCAGGAAGAACCCGCCCTGGGCCAGGGCTCCGGCGACACCGATCACCATCACGCCGAGCCCGAGGACCACGATGGTCACCAGCACGTGGCCACCCGCCTGGCTGAGCAGCTCCAGCGCGAGGGGGACGTCGGCGTCCTCGGCCGACCGCAGGCAGCGCTCGAAGAGCGCGATCAAGGCGTCCACCTGCCGCCGGAGCAGCGGTGGGAGGGCGATCGAGACCAGCAGCATCGCCGACCAGGCGCCGAGCTCCTGGGTGCGGGCGACCTGCCCCTCCTTGCGCGCCTCCTTGAGACGCTTGGGTGTCGGCTTCTCGGACTTGTCGTCGCTCACGTCGCCCCCACCATGGCCGCCATCGCCTCGAGCGTCCGCTCGACGATCTTGTCGACGACGCCGGGCAGGACGGGGAAGGAGAGGCCGACCAGCATCAGCGTGAGCCCGATCTTGGCCGGGAACACGACGTTGATCGCGTTCAGCTGCGGCGCGACCTTGGTCAGCAGTGCGAGCCCGAGGTCGCTGATGAAGAGGACCGCGGCCATCGGGAGCGCGATCTGGACGGCGGTGATGAAGAAGAACTCGAAGACGGAGGTGAGCACCGCCACTCCCCCGGGCAGCTCGGGGCTCTGCCCGATGGGGACTGCCGAGAAGGTGCGCAGCAGGCCGCCGATGACGATCAGGTAGCCACCGCTCACGAAGAGCAGCACCGTGGCGAGCCACTGGTGGAGGTTGCCGAGCACCGTGCTGGCGTTCATGCCCAACGGGTCGAAGGCCTGGGCCAGCGAGAACCCGCCGAAGACGTCGATGAGCCCGCCCGCGGCGGCGACGGCGGAGAACAGCAGCGACGTGACGTACCCCATCGCCAGGCCGAGGACCACCTGCGTGACGATCGTGAGCAGCAGTCCCACGGTGTCCACGGGCACGGCGGTCCCGGCCAGCGAGGGCGAGACGGCGAACGCGAGACCGAGCGCGAGCACCACCTTCGCCATCGACGGCACCGTGCGGGAGGAGAACGGCTGGACGACGGCGATCCACGCGACGATCCGGATCGAGGCGATGAGGAAGGTGAGCAGCGGCTCGCCGTCGACGGTGAGGGTCATCGCGGGTCCCCGCTCACCCGAGCAGGGCCGGGATCTGGCGGTACAGCTGCTCGGTGAAGTTGACCAGCGTGTGCAGCATCCAGTTGCCGCTCACCACCAGCGCGATGCCGACCCCGACCACCTTCGGCACGAAGGCGAGGGTGAACTCCTGGATCTGGGTCATCGACTGGAACAGCGAGATGGCGAAGCCGATGACCAGCGAGGTCACGAGGATGGGCGCGGAGAGCTTGAGCGCGACCACCATGGTCTGCATGGCGATCCCGATGATCTCGGTGTCGGTCATCCGTAGCTCCCCACCAGAGCCGTGATCACCAGGCTCCATCCGTTGACCAGCACGAACAGCAGCAGCTTGAAGGGCAGGGAGACCATCGCCGGGGGCATCATCATCATGCCCAGCGCCATCAGCGCCCCGCTCACGACGATGTCGATGACGAGGAACGGGATGAAGATGATGAAGCCGATGATGAAGGCCTGCTCGAGCTCGCTGAGGATGAACGCCGGGACGAGCGTCGACATCGGCACGTCCTCCCGGGTCTCGGGCAGCTCCCGGTCGGCGACGTTGGTGAGCAGCTCGAGCTCCTCGTCGTCGGTCTGGCCGAGCATGAAGGAGCGGAGCGGGTCGATGCCGTCGTCCCAGGCCTCCGTGCTGCTCTTCTGGCCGTCGAGGTAGGGCTGCACCCCGGCCTCGTTGATGTCGGAGAGCACCGGCGCCATGATGAAGAGGCTGAGGAAGAGTGCCAGCCCCGCGAGGACCTGGTTGGGCGGCGTCTGCTGCAGGCCGAGCGCGTTGCGGGTCAGCCCCAGGACGATGAGGATCTTGGTGAAGCTGGTGCAGGTCAGCACGATCGCCGGCAGCAACGAGAGCAGGGTGAGCGCGAGCAGCACGGCGACCGAGGTGCCGGGCTTGTCGGTCAGGCCCTCGAGGTCGACGGTGACCGAGGTGTCTCCGGTGCCGCCGGGCCCTCGAGGACCCGCGGGGCCCTCCGCGGCCAGCACGACGTGGTCGGCCGAGGCGACGGGCGCCGGCGAGCCGGCCGCCTCGGCGACGCCGGCCGGCAGCAGCACGCTGAGGGCGACGCCGAGCAGGACGGCGAGGGCGGTGACCGCGAGGAGGCGTCGGAGGGCGCTCACGACGCGGAACCGCGGACGGCGTGCGCCGCACGTCGCCAGGTCGTCGGCGACAGCAGGGACCCGGCCAGCGGTCCGTCGGCCGGGACGGTCGCCGCCCGAGCGGTCTCCTGGCGCAGGACGGCGCGGAAGGACGGCCCGGTGACGGGTGCTTCCACGTCGGCGCCGAAGGCCGCCACGGCCGTCGGGACCGGGCAGGGGCCGGCCGCCGGGACGGTCCTGACGGAGGCGGCCGGCGAAGCAGCCGGGTCGGCCGCGTCGACCGGGTCGCCCGTGGTCTCGTCGTCGGCCGGGAGGTCGTCGGGCGCCAGCTCGGTGATCATCTGGACCTGGTGGTCGGTGACGCCGAGCACCAGCAGCCTGCTGCCGACCGAGACGACGGCGACCGACGCGTGCCGGCCGACGGCCTGGCGGTGCAGCACGGAGAGCGGGGCGCCCTTCCGGCCGCTGACCCGGCGTTGGGCGATCCGGGCGATGACCATCATCAGCCCGAGGACGGCGGCGAGCGAGAACGCCAGCCGCAGGAGCAGCTCGACCACGGCCGGATCAGCTCGCCGCGGCAGTCTCGAGGATCTCGGTCACCCGCAGGCCGAAGTCCTCGTCGATCACGACGACCTCGCCCCGTGCGATGAGGTGCCCGTTGACCAGCAGGTCGGCCGGGCTCCCGGCCGCGCGGTCGAGCTCGAGGACGTGGCCCGGGCTCAGGGCCAGCAGGTCACGCAGCGTCATCCGGGTGCGGCCGAGCTCGACGGTCACCTCCATGTCGACGTCGTTCAGCATCTCGATGCCGCGCCGTGCGGCGCCGGCCGCGGGCACCGTGGCACCGACCACCGGCGGCACGCCCGCTGCGGTGGCCCCGGCCACCAGCGGCGACGTGAGGTCGGCCGGCACCGGAGCGCCGGTCGTGTCGACCGTCGGGCCGGTCGGCACGGCGGTGGCGGCGGGCACGGCGGGGCCGCCGGCCAGGTGGGCCGCGAGCGTGCGGTCCGCGAGCAGCACGGCGGCCTCGATGGACTCGCCGACGAGGGGAACCACCGTGAAGCCGGCGTCCGAGCCGCCGAGCACCGTCGCGACGACCTGGTCCCGGTCGACCTGGCGGGCGGCACCGGCGGTGGCGCCGAGCGCGGTGGCCGCGGCGTCCAGCGCGGGCTGCACGGCGGCCGGCAGGTCGAGGCCACCGATGGGGCTGGACTCCAGGGCGGCGACCAGGTCCTCCGCCACCAGCAGGCCGATGACGCCCCCACCGGGACCACCGAGGTCGGCGACGACGGCACCGACGAAGAGGCCGGTCACCTCCGGGGTTCCCGGCTGGACGCCGCCGGCCTCCAGCTCGTCGGCGGCGGGCATCACCGCAGCAGCGGCGGCGGCCACGGCCAGGGCGAGGGCGGACGGGTCGAGGTGCTGGGAGGTGGTCACGAGGCATCCTTCGGAGTGGCGACGATGAGGGCAGCCAGGCGGGTGCCCTGGGTGCCGGCGGTGGCGTGGGCGAAGACGGTGCCGTCGACGGCGACGTCGAGCGGTGCAGCGGCGGGGTGGCTGAGCCGGATGACGTCGCCCGGCCGGAGGTCGGCGAAGACCTGGGGCGTGAGCGAGGTGGCTCGGCACCGGACGGCGACGTCGACCGGCACCTCCTCGAACTGCTGGCGCAGCAGCTCCGCGGCCTGGGCGCGCTGAGCGCGCTCGCGACCTGACACCGGCGCCGGAGCGGCGGCGGCGGTCAGGTGCGGCAGCAGGCCGACGAACGGCAGGCAGACCGTCATCCGGTGCACCTGCTCGTCGATCCGCAGCTCGAGCTCCACGACGACCATGACGTCCGACGCACCCGCCGCCTGGGCGAACTGCGGGCTGTACTCGACACCGACGAGTGTCGGCTCGAGCTGGACGATCGAGCCCAGGGAGTAGCGCATCTCGCCGAAGAGGCGATCCATCAGCCCGCCGACGACGCCGCTCTCGATCTCCGTGAGGGGACGCTGCGGCTGGCGGGCCGATCCGGGCCCGCCGAGCATGTGGTCGATGCAGGACATCACCGAGGGAAGCGGCATCTCCAGGATGCCGCGACCGGCGACGGGGTCGGCGCTGAACATGGTCAGGTACGTCGTGCCGGGCAGCGACTGGATGTACTCGGCGTACGTGCGCTGGTCGATGGCGCTCAGCGTCACCTGGCACACGCTGCGCAGCATGGAGGTGAAGACCGTGGTCACCTGTCGGGCGAAGCCGTCGAAGGCCACCTGCAGCATCCGCTGGTGCTCGCGGCTGAGCTGCAGGGGGCGGCTGAAGTCGTACGGCACCGCCCGCTCCTCCGCTGAGCGCGTGCGGCGGCGCGGTCGGACGGCCGACGGCGCGGCGGGGCGCTCGGCTGCGATGGGGGGCGTGCTCACGCCGGACCCATCGGTACGGCGTGCCCGGACCTGAGGCAATTGTCCAGACCGGTTTCCACGGACGCCGCGGCCGACGCTCCCCTGAGGTCAGGGAGCGTCGCCGGCGCCAGGCGCTACCGCGCCGTCACTGGGTCATCACTGGGTCACGAACTGGGTGAAGTACACGTCCAGGACCTCTCCGTGGTAGCGGTGCTCCAGCTCGGTGACCAGCTCCTCCTTGAGCTCGTGCCGGGTCTTGCTGCGGACCAGCTCGGTGGCGTCCCGTCCGCTGAACAGGTCGATCGTCGTGTCGAGCGCCTGGCTGCCGTCGGGGTGGGCCGCTCCCTCGACGAATTGCAGGGCGATGCCGACGCTGAGGTAGTGACCGTCGGCGAGGTTCACCTGCACGGGGTCCATCACCAGGACCTCCCCGGGCACCGGCTCCGCCTCGCCCGTCGGGCGCAGGAAGAACCAGTAGCCGGCGCCGCCGAGGAGCAGCAGCGCCACCACGATGATCATCAGCTTCTTCTTCCCACCCTTGGCGGGCGTCTCCTCGGCGGCGGTCGCGGTGGGCAGGGCGGTGGTGGTCATCGGAGATCTCCAGGAGCGGGGGTGAGGCGGGCGAGGTCGGGCAGCAGCTCGCGGACGCTCGGGTCCGCCGGCGAGAGCACGACGATGTCGACGCGCTTGTTCACCGCCTGCGAGCCCGGGCGGCTGGGGTCGAGCAGAGGACGGGTGTGGCCGTAGGCGGCCACGGCCAGCCGGTCGGTCGCCAGGCCGAGCTTCTCCTCCAGCCGCCGGAGGACGGTCACGGCGCGGGCGGCCGACAAGTCCCAGTCGGTGTCGTAGTAGGCCGGTCGCACGTCGACCTGGTTGGTGTTGCCGGCGATCTCGAGGCGGTCGGGAACCCTGGCCAGCACCCGGCCCACGACGTCGACCACCTCGCCGCCACGCGCCGAGAGGGTGGCGAGGTCGGACCGGAAGACCACGTGGCGCGAGACCAGGCTCACCACGAGCCCGCGGCCGTCGTACGACATCCGCACGTCGCTGGTGAGGCCCTGGGCCGCCAGTGCCTTGCGGATCCGGTCCTCGACGCCGCGCAGGCGGGAGAGCTCACGCTGGGCCTCGTTGCGGGTCCGCACCGTCGCATCGATCCCCGCGGGCTCCTCCGCGACCGGCCGCATCGAGGCCGGCGCGACCTGGGCGACCGCAGCGGTTCCCGCCTCCGGCAGCAGCGAGGAGCTGCCGGTGAGCACGGTCGACTCCTGGCCGAAGCCCACGGCGAGGCTGGCCTTGAGCGCCTTGAACTTCTCCGCGTCGGTCTGGCCCATCGCGAAGAGCACGATGAAGAGGACCATGAGCAGCGTGACCATGTCGGCGTAGGTGACCAGCCACCGCTCGTGGTTCTCGTGCTCCTCGTGCTCGACGTGCCGCTTGCGGCCGGCCATGTCAGGCCGCCTCCGCCGGCTGTTGGTCGGCCGGCAGCAGCGCGACGAGCTTGTGCTGGACGACCCGCGGGTTGGAGCCGGCCTGGATCGCCGCGACGCCCTCGATGACCAGCTCCATGCGCCCCGCCTCCAGCTCGCTCAGCCGCTTGAGCTTGGCCGCGATGGGGAGCCACATCACGTTGGCCGACAGCACGCCCCACAGGGTGGCGAGGAAGGCCGCGGCGATCGAGTGACCGAGCGTCTCCGGCTTGTCGAGATTCTCCAGCACGTGGACGAGACCCATCACCGTGCCGACGATGCCGATGGTCGGCGCGTAGGCGCCGGCGTCGGCGAAGAGCTTCGCGGCCTGCTTGTCGACCTTGCGCTTCGCGATCACCTCCGACTCGAGGATCTCGCGGACCTCGTCGGGGTCGTTGCCGTCGATCGCCAGGGTGACGCCCTTGACGAGGAACGGGTCGTCGAGGTCGCGGGTGGCGTCCTCCAGGGCGAGCAGCCCCTCCCGACGTGCCTTGTCGGCCAGGGAGACGACGGTCGGGACGACGTCGCCTGCTTGCGGGACCGACCCGAGGAACGCCCGCTTGAGCGCGACGACCGAGCTCTTCGCGTCGGCGACGGTGCCGCCGGCCACCGAGACCAGCAGCGTCGCCCCGAAGACGAGCAGCATCGGCGGCAGCAGCAGCATGCTCATCGGGTTGCCGCCCTCGAGGATGTTGACGGTGATGATGACGGCGAAGGCGCCGCCGACGCCGGCGGAGGTGGCGGCGTCCATCAGCCCTCACCCCGGCCGGGGACGACCGACGGGTGGGCGGTCACCGTGGCGAGGGGCCGCTCGCGGGCACCCTCCGGGCGTCCGACGAACGGTTCGTGCTGGAGCTCCTCCGGGCTCACCCGGACCACCTCGCTCAGCGCGATGATCTCGGCCCGGTGGAGGCGCACGCTGGCCACCACGGCCGGGAGGCTCTCCACCACGACGTACTTCGCGCCGGTGGTCAGGGTGATGACGGTGTCCGGCGTCTTGTCGACGCGCTCGATCAGGTCCGAGTTGAGGACCAGTTCTGCGCCCGAGAGTCGGGTCAACGAAATCATGCGGTGCACCATCCTTAGTGCGTTCGTGGCAGTAGCCATCCGTGGCCACCGAAGACTTGATCGGCACCTGAGCACCGCTCTTGAGTGAATCTTGCGGCCCGATCGCGGCCCGGCGTCCGCCCCCGGGGGACGGCGGACGCCGGGCGGCTCAACCGACCACGGTCAGCGCTTGAGGTTGACCAGGTCCTCGAGGACCGAGTCCGAGGTGGTGATCACCCGAGAGCTGGCCTGGAAGCCGCGCTGGGCGAGGATCAGGTTGGTGAACTCGGCGGCCAGGTCGACGTTCGACATCTCGAGCGCTCCCGCCATCACGCCGCCACGGCCCCCCTCGCCCACGACGCCGAGCTCGACGGCGCCCGAGTTCGCGGTCGCGCGGAACGCCGTCTGGCCGACCTTCTCCAGACCCATCGGGTTGTTGAAGTCGGCGATGGCGATCTGGGCGATCTCCCGGTTCACACCGTCGTCGAAGGAGCCGATCAGCTTGCCGTCGCTGCCGATGCTGAACGAGGTCATCTCGGCGCCGCCGAGCGGCGGGAAGACCGCGGTGCTCTCCCGGTTGATGTCGACCAGCCCGCCGGTCCGCGCGCCGGTCGCGTCGAGGGCGTAGCCCTGGACCCGGGCGCCCGACGGCGCGACCAGGTTGCCCACCTCGTCGAAGGAGAAGGCACCGGCACGGGTGTAGAGGTCCTCGTTGCCGGAGCGCAGCACGAAGAAGCCGTCGCCGGAGATCATCAGGTCGGTGTTGCGGCCGGTGGTCTGCGCCGAACCCTGCCCGGCGTTCATGGCGGTCGCCGCCAGCTGGACCCCGAGACCAATCTGGATCGGGTTGGTGCCGCCCTGCCCCGGGTTCTCGCCGGCGGCTCCGGTGAGCATCTGGCTCAGCGTGTCCTGGAAGACGGTGCTGCTGGACTTGAAGCCGGTGGTGTTGGCGTTGGCGATGTTGTTGCCGGTGACGTCGAGCATCGTCTGGTTCACGCGGAGGCCGCTGATGCCGGCGAAGAGTGAGCGGAGCACGGGAGGTGTCCTTTCGGTCGGGTGGTGCTGAAGTCCTGGGTGGGTGGGTGCTGCGGTGGTGCTGGGGTGGGTGCTGCGGTGGGTGCTGGAGGCGGAGGGCGCTCAGGCGGAGGGCGCTCAGGCGGTGGTGACCGGCGCGGCGACCGGGGCGGCGACCGGCTGGGTCGCGGACCCGTCGGTCACCTGCTGGACCATGCTGAGCGGGACGGCGACGCCGTCGACGTCGAGGACCGGGCCGGTGCTGCCGAAGGTCACGCCGGTGACGGCGCCGGAGCCGGTCGAGCCGTCCTCGAGGCCGTAGGTCACCTGGCGACCCACCATCCCGCTGGCACCGAACGCCAGGGACGCGCCCAGGAGGAGGTTGGTCTGCTCCGCGACCTCCTGCATCTTCTCCAACGCCGTGAACTGCGCGGTCTGGGACAGGAACTGCGAGGAGTCAGTGGGGTTCATGGGGTCCTGGTACTTCATCTGGGCGACCATCAGCTGCAAGAACATGTCCTTGTCCGCGCCGTTGGCGGCGCTCGTTCCGGTGGACGCGCCGGGGGCGGGCATCCCGAAGACGGACGTCGGGGCGACGCCCTCAGTGGCACTGACGCTCATGGATCTCCTTCACAGGGACAGGTCGACGCCGGACGACGTCGGCCCGGAGGCTTCGGTGGGTCGGGAGCTCACGTCTCCCGCTCGGTGGGACGTGGAGCCGGGAGGCGCACCGGCGGCGCCGGACCAGGCGGAGCCGTCGGGCTGCCCCTGGGCAGGTCGGTCGCGGCCCGATCCGGCGGCACCGTCGCCGTGGTCGGGCGCCGCCTGCGGGTCGGCTCGCTGGTCGGCTCCTGCGTCGGCTCCCGGCGGGAGCTCCCGCACGGTGATCCGCACGTCGGCGGCCCCGGAGGCCGCGAGCAGGCGGTGCAGCTCCGAGGAGCCCTCGCCGAGGGCCGCCAGCGCTTGCTCACCGGCCGTGAGGTGGACCTGGAGGGCGCCGTCGCGGGCGACCAGGCGGATCTGGACCTCACCGAGCGAGCCCGGGTCCAACCGGAGGGTCATCCGGTGGGCGCCGGCGCCCGACTGCGTCAGTCGCTCGACCGCGTCCGCGAGCTGCCGGCTGACCGGCACCGCGGCGGTGGCCTCCGAGGCCGAGGCAGGGCTCGTCCCGACCGGACCGCCGGCCACCGCGACGGCCGACGCGGGCGCGCCGTCGGGCAGGGCGGCCGGCTGGGCGGGAGACTGGCCCGGGCCCTGGCCCGAGGAGTCGGTAGCGGATCGGCCGGACTGGTCGGCCGCTGCGCCCACCGCCGGCATGGTGGCCGAGGCGGAGCCTGAGGTGGACGCCGAGGTGGACGCCTGGTCGGGCGATGCGCCGGCGCCCGGTGCGGACGCGCCGACCGCGGTCGACCCCGCTGCCACGACACCCGTGCCGGCGGCGGCAGCCGCGCCTGCGAGAGCCGGGACGGTCGCGGTGGCCGCTCCCGGCTGACCGGCGAGCAGCTCTGCCTCGGCGGGGACGACCCCGGCACCCGGCTCACCGGCCGTGGCTGGTGAGCCGTCGGCGGAGGCGACGCCGGAGAGCGCCGCGGCGCCGCCCGCCACCACGTCGGGGACCGTGAGCGGGACGAGGTCGCGCAGCAGGCCGAGCAACGCCGGGTCGACCAGCGCCGCGGCCGCGCCGGTGTCGCCGGTCGTGGCCGGCTCGCCCTCCGGGCCGGCGGCAGCCGCGTCTCCGGCCGCCTCCCCGACGAGCGCGTCGAGCAGGGTGGAGAAGCCAGGGGCTCCTCCCTCTCCCCCGCTCGCCGCGGCCGGACCGGGCCCACCCGCGGTCGCCCGGGGACCGGCGGCCGGGGCGGTGCGCGCACCGACCGGCATGACGGTGCTCATCGCGGCGCTCATGCGGCTCCTCCCACCATGGCCATGACCGAGCGGACGTAGTTCTGGGTCTCCGGGTACGGCGGGATGCCGCCGTACCGCAGGACAGCTCCCGGGCCTGCGTTGTAGGCCGCCAGCGCGTGGTCCGTGCGGCCGAAGCGGTCGAGCAGGTCCCGCATCAGGCGCGCCGCACCGTCGACCGCCTGGCTCGGGTCGAACGGGTCACCCACGCCGAGGCCGCGGGCCGTCGCAGGCATGAGCTGCATCAGGCCCTGCGCACCGGCAGGGCTGACCGCGTCGGGCCGGAAGCCGGACTCCTGGCGCGCGATCGCCGAGAGCAGCCCCGCGTCGACGCCGTACGTCGCGGCGGCCCGGTTGAAGAGATCGGCGTACGGCACGGCCGTCGCCCGGCCGCTCACCGGACCCGCTCCGCTGGCCGAGGCGGCCTCGGCCGGCAGCACCCGACGGATCGCCGTGGGTGTGTCGGTGACGTCGGCGACGCGCACGGAGAGCCCCGGTCGGGGCGCCTCGATCATCTTCCCGTCGCCGATGTAGATGCCGATGTGGCTGACGGGCGAGTTGAACGCGAGCAGGTCGCCGGGCTGCGCCTGGGCCAGGCTCGGGACCGCCTGGCCCGCCTGGGCCTGGTCGCGGGAGACGCGCGGCAGGTCGATGCCGAGGTTCCGGTAGACGAGCTGGACCAGCCCGGAGCAGTCCAGGCCCTTGTTGGGGTCCGTGCCGCCCCACACGTAGGGGACGCCGAGGTACTTCTCGGCCTCCGCCACGACCCGCGCGCCGCCCGTGCCGGTCGCCGGCGTGGTGAGGCTCGGTGCCGACCCCGTGGCGGCGGAGGCCGCCGGGGCGCCGGCGGTGGCGAGGGCGCCGTCCAGGGTGCTGCGGAACGCTGCACCGGCGGCGGCGCTCGTGGTCCGGCCGGCGCCCAGCTGGGAGAGGACGGCCTGGATCTCGGCGACACGGCTGCTGACCGCGGTGACACTCATCGTCGCTCCTCCTCGGTGCGATGGGTACGGGTGGCGCGGCGCAGCCACTGGCGGCCGGCCGCGTCGTCGAGCTCCTTGGCCTCCTCGTGCACCAGCTCGGCCCGGCGGACCTCGTCCCGGCGCTCGAGGAGACCCTCGACGGCTGAGAGCCGCGTGTGGTCGGCCTGCCAGTGGGAGTCGGCGGTGGCGCGGAGGACGGCCGCGGAGTCGAGCTGGCGGCGGGCGCCGCCGACCGCCCGGCCGAGGCCGAGCAGGTGCGTGCGCCCGGCGAGGTAGGCGGCCACGTCGGCGGGTGCCCCGGTGGCGTCGGCCCCGGCCGCCCGGTCGAGCTGCGCCTCGAGCTGCGCGGTGTTCTCCTCGTGCCGCTCGTGCTCGCTCACCGCGCGCTGCAGCCCGAGCCTGCTGTCCCGCTCACGGACCTCGCGGACGCGGGCGACGGCCTTGAGCCCGCGGTCGCGGTGGGCGCTCACGACGCCACCAGGTCGTGCAGGCCGGCCCGGGTGGCCTCGAGCGCGGTGCTGTCGTCCATCGACTGGCGAAGGAAGTCGTTGATGCGCCCCATCCGCGCGATCGCCGCGTCGGCGTCGGGGTCGCTGCCCGTGACGTACGCGCCGATCTCGACGAGCTCGCGCACGTCCCGGTGGGCCGCGAGCATGCGGCGCAGCAGGGTGGCGTCGGCCTGGTGGTCGCGCGTGGTGACCGCCGAGGTGACCCGGGAGATCGACTCGAGCACGTCGATGCTCGGGAAGTGGCCCGACGTAGCGAGCCGGCGGGAGAGCACGACGTGCCCGTCGAGGATCGACCGGGCGGTGTCGCCGATGGGGTCCTGCATGTCATCGCCCTCCACGAGCACGGTGTAGAGCCCGGTGATCGAGCCGGTCGGCGAGGTGCCGGCCCGCTCCAGCAGGCGGGGCAGGAGCCCGAAGACGCTCGGCGGGTAGCCGCGGGTGGCCGGGGGCTCGCCGGCCGAGAGGCCGATCTCGCGCTGCGCCATGGCGACGCGGGTGAGGCTGTCCATCATCAGCACGACGTGCCGACCTGCGTCGCGGAACCACTCGGCGATCCGGGTCGCCACGAAGGCGGCGCGGAGCCGCTCGACCGGCGGTGCGTCGGACGTCGCGACGACGACGACGGACCGGGCCAGGCCCTCGGGCCCGAGGTCGTTCTCCAGGAACTCACGGACCTCACGGCCGCGTTCGCCGACCAGTGCGATGACCGAGATCTCGGCATCGGTGCCGCGGGCGATCATCGACAGCAGGCTGGACTTGCCCACCCCGGAGCCGGCCATGATCCCGAGCCGCTGGCCACGGCCGCAGGGGACCAGCGCATCGAGCGCACGCACCCCCATCCGCAGCTGGTGGTCGATCCGCGGCCGCGAGAGCGCGTCGGGCGCGTCGTTGTCCACGGTGACCTCCGCCATCCCGTGGAGGGCGGGTCCCCCGTCGACCGGGCGACCGAGCCCGTCGAGGACCCGGCCGGCGAGCTGCTCGCCGACCCGGATCCGCAGCGGGCCGCCGGTGTGGCGCACCACGGCGCCGATGCTCGTGCCGCGGGTGTCCCCCAGCGGCAGGCACGTGAGTCCGGCGCTGCTGCTGGCGGCGACCTCGGCCAGCAGCGACGTGGCACCGAGCACCTCGACGAGGTCGCCCACGGCTGCCCGGAGACCGGTGACCCTCAGGTGGAGCCCGAGCATCTCGTCGACGCGACCCAGCCGCTCGGGCCGGGCGGTCGCCAGGGCGCGCTCGCGCACGGCCTCGAGGACGGGGCTGACCGGTGTGCTCATGACAGCACCTCGCGGACGCGGGCGAGGCGGCGCTCGACCCGGAGGTCGACCACCTGGCCCTCGACCTCGACCAGGGCGTCGGTGGGCCCGACGTCGGCGTCCTCGATGACGCGGACCCCGCTTCGGGCCAGCTCGGCGACCGCCTCGCGGTCGAGCAGGCCGGGGTGCAGCCGTGCCACCACGGGCCGGTCGTCGGCCCGCTGGGCGAGCACCCGGCGTACGACGTCGTCGGCCGGGTCGGGGCTCGACCTCAGCTCGTGGCCGACCAGGGCCTCGGTCAGCTCGCGGGCCAACCGGAGCGCCTGGTCGTGGACGAGCTGCTCGAGCTCCGCCGTGGTGTCGGCGACCCGCTCGGCGGCACGCTGGAGCCCGGCCACCGCCTCGCGGTGCTCCGCCTCCCGACGGCGCTCCGCGGCCTCGGCCTCGGCCTCGCGGCGCGCTGCGACCTCCTTGGCCGTGGCCGCGGCCTCGCGGCGGCCCTCGGCCCACCCCACGGCGTAGCCCTGGGACCTGGCCGCGCGGCGGGCGGACTCGGCCAGCCCGCTGAGCGTCTCCTCGGTCACCTGGTCGCCGAGGATCGAGCTCGCGCCGAACCGCGTCCACGCGCCGGTGCGGAGCTCCGGCGTCTTCGGGACCCGGACGGCCGTGGCGTCCGCGGCGCGGAGCACCGCTGCGTCACTCGACGAACTCATCGTCGCCTCCTCGGCGGACCATGATCTGGCCCTGCTCCTCGAGCTCGCGGATGGCACGGATGACGGCCTGCTGCGCCTCCTCGACCTGGGCCAGGCGGACGGCGCCGAGCAGCTCGATGTCCTCGATCAGCGCCGTGGCGGCACGCTCGGACATGTTGCGGGTGATCTTCTCGCGGACGGCGTCCGCGACACCCTTGAGCGCCAGCGCGATCTGCGACCCGTCGACCTGCCGGAGCACCTGCTGCACCGACCGGTCGTCCAGCTTGACGATGTCCTCGAACATGAACATCCGGCTGCGGACCTCGTCGGCCAGCGCGGCGTCGAGCGCCTCGAGGCCCTCGACGATCTGGCGCTCGGTGGCGCGGTCGGAGCGGTTGATGATGTTGACCAGGGGGTCGACACCGCCCACCCGCGAGACGCTCGCCGGCTGCAGCATCGTCGACAGCTTGCGCTCCAGGGTGTTCTCGACCGCCTGGACGATCTCCGGGGAGGTGCGGTCCATCACCGCGATCCGGTGGGCCACCTCCGCCTGCTTGTCGGCGTCGAGGCTGGCCAGCAGCATCGAGGCCTTGTCGGCGGTCAGGTGGGCCAGCACCAGCGCGATCACCTGGGGGTGCTCGTCGATGATGAAGGACCGCAGCTGCGCCGGGTCGGCCGCGTGCAGGAACTGGAACGGCATGTGGACGGCCGCGGCGTTCAGCCGCTCCATGATCTCGGCCGCGCGGTCGACCCCGAGGGACTCCTCGAGCAGCTTCTGCGCGTACCCCAGACCACCCTGGGCGATGTGCGCCCGGGCCGTCATCATGTCGCGGAACTCGGTCATGACCGCCTCGCCCTCGGCGGCGCCGATGGCGTCGAGCCGGGCGATCTCGGCGGAGATCAGCTCGACCTCCTGCTCGGACATCTGTGCGAGGACCTGGCCGGCCTGCTCCCTGCCCACCTGGATGAGCAGGACGGCTGCCTTGCGGGCACCTGCGGTGCTGGTCACGGCGCTCATCAGGGACGCTCCGAGAGCCAGCCGCGGAGCAGCGCCGCGACGTCGTCGGGCTGACGCTCGATCAGCTCGGTGAGCTCGTCGCGCAGGTCCGCGGTGCGGTTGGCCTCGGCCTCCTCGAGGGCGAGGACCGCGGGCGGCGGCTCGAGGGCTACCTCGGGCGGCCGGCTCTCGCGCAGCTGCTCGACGATGAGCGAGGTCTCCTGGTCGCGCTTGCGGGCGCGGCGCCGGCTGCGGAAGGCGAGGAAGATCAGGACGCCGACCACCAGCACGCCGATGGCCGCGTTGCGCAGCAGCTCGTTGCGGTCGGCGGCGGCCTCGGCGGCCTCCGCCTCGTCGATGGCCGCCTGGGCGGCCTCCTCCGCGCTGCGGTCGAACGGCATGGTGGCGACCGAGATCGTGTCGCCGCGCTGGGCGTCGATGCTGGCCGTGGCCGTCACCAGCTGCTCCACCTCGACGTCGGACACCTGCTGGGCGGTCGTCGCGTCGAGCACCACGCCGATGCCGAGGCGCTCGAGGGCGCCGGGAGTGGTCTCGCGGCGCTCGCTGCGCGAGCCGACCGCGTTGTCGAGGGTGGTCTGGGACTTGCGGTACCGGCCGGTGCCGTCACCCGCCACGCCGCCGTTCTCCATCTGGCCGTCCGGGCCGACCACGCCGTTGGCGACACCGCCCCCGGCCGCACCGTCGTACGTCTCGCGGCTCTCGCTGGAGGACAGCGGCAGCGCGTCCTCCTCGGCCTGGTACTCGACCGTCTCGCTGACCGACTTGTCGAAGTCCAGCTCGGCGGTGACCTGCACCGTCGAGTTGCCCGGACCCACGACGCGGTCGAGCATCGACTGCAGCCGCACGCGGTACTCCTCCTGGACCTCCGCCACCATCTGCGCCCGGGCCGTGCCGTCGGCGCCGGCGACGCCGCCGGGGCTCGAGAGCACCTTGCCGGTCGCGTCGGCGACGGTCACCCGCTCGGGCTCGAGCCCGTCGATGCTGGAGGCGACGAGGTTGACGATGGCCTGGACCTGGCCGGCCTCCATGGTCGACCCGGCGCGGGTCCCGACGAGGACCGACGCCGTGGTCGGCACCTTCTCCTCCTCGAAGACCTGCTTCTCGGGGATCGCCAGGTGGACGACCGCGGTCTCGACGCCGTCGATGGCCTCGATCGTCGTGGAGAGCTCGCCCTCCATGGCCCGCTTGAAGTCGGTCCGCTCCTTGAAGTCCGACGTCGTCAGACCCTGGTCGTCCAGGAGCGAGTAGCCACCGCCGGAGCCGCTCGGCAGCCCCTCCCCCGACAGGGTGATGCGGGTGGCGTGGACGGCGTCGCGCGGCACCATGATCGTGGTGCCGTCACCGGCAAGCTCGTAGGGCGTCCCCTGCGCCTCCAGCTGCTCGACCACCGCGCTCGCGTCGGTCGAGGAGAGGCTGGAGTACAGCGGCGCGTAGCTGGGCCGCGAGGCCCACTGGAAGGCCATGAAGGCACCGATCAGCACGGCGAGCGAGCCGATCACGGCCACGACCTTCTGTCCGGTCGTGAAGGCAGCGAAGCTCTGCTGGCCGCGCTGCAGCATCCGGGTCACGTTCTGCTTCATCACACGTGCATCCGCATGATCTCGGTGAACGCCTCGACCGCCTTGTTGCGGACGGCGACGGTGACCTGCGTGGTGACGGCGGCCTCGCTGGCCGCGATCGTGTAGTCGTGGATGTTCGACAGGTCACCGGTGGCGGCCTGGACGGCGAGGTCGTCGGCGGTGCGCTGCACGCCGTCGAGCCGGTCCAGGCCGTCGACCAGGAAGCTGGAGAACGACGGGCCGTCGGTCGGCTGGGCGCCGGTCGCGCCCTGCGGACCGATGACCGGGGTGGCCAGCTCCGCCGGGCGCACCTGGGCGAGGTCGAGGGGCACGAAGGCCTCGATGCCGGGGACGCTCATCAGCGGGCTCCGATCTGGAGGGCGCTGCTGTAGGCGTCCTGGGCGTACTTGGTCGTCTGCACCGAGGCCTGGTAGCCGCGCTGGGCGATGATCAGCTGCGACATCTGGCTGGCGAGGTCGGTCGCCGGCGCCCGGACGTAGCCGTCCTCGTCGGCGAGCGGGTGGCCGGGATCGTGCTTGAGGAGGCCCTCGGGGTCGGTGAGCGCGACACCGCGCACCTCGACGCCTCCCTCGGGGTCCGCGCCAGCGACGACCAGCTGCGCCTGGAAGGCGTCCTGGTCGGTGGGGACCACGGTGTTGACGTTGGCGATGTTGTACGCGAGGGCGTCCAGCCAGGTCTGGTGCATGCCGAGGCTGGAGCCCGCGATGCGCAGGGTGTCGTAGGCGCCCATCAGGATGCGCCCGCCGCGGTCGTGATGAGCTGGAAGCGGTCGCTCATCGCCCGGGTCATGACCTGGTACTGGTACTGGGTCTGCATGGCAGCCATCGCCTCGTGACGGAGGTCGACGTTGTTGCCGTCCGCGCCCACCGGCGTGTTGGTGGGGATCGTCGCGAGGGCGACGGACCGGGGCTCACCGGTCTCGACGACACCGCGCAGGGCCGACTCGAAGTCGACCGTGCTGGCGCGGAAACCGGGGGTGTCCACGTTGGCGATGTTGTCCGCGATCACGTCGCGACGCATGGCCAGACCGTCGAGGGTCGTGCCGAGCACGGCCGAGACGGCGTCGTGGCCGACGGGCGAAATGGGCACAGTCGTCCCTTCTGGGGTGTGCCATTCCGTCGGCCTGGGGGGGTGAGCGATCCGTGCTCACCTTCCCTATCGGGTGCTGGGGCCCGGACCTGAGCGGATTCGGAGGGCTTTCTCCGGTCTCCGCCCGGCCGGGCGACCCAGTCCGGGGTCAGCTCAGGTGAGGACCACCGAGAGCCGCCCGCTGCCGTACCCGGGCACCTCGACGGCGAGGTCCTCCCGGCGGCCGAGGGTGAGCGTCCGCGCCTGCACGTCGCCCGGCAGCGGTGCGCCTGCCGGGTGCAGGTCGAGCAGGCGCAGGTGGGGTGCGTCGGGCACGTTGAACAGCGACGCGCCCACGTTGAGCACCTCGAAGAGGTTCTCGCGGAGCGCCTCGTCGAGCACCCGGTTCTCCAGGGAGGCCTCGGTGGCCGGCAGGGGCATCAGCGCGATCGCCGCGGCGGCGTACGCCGAGAGCGGCAGGTCGAGCGCGACGACCGCGCGGACGACGAGGCGGTCGTCGACGTAGACCCC
Organism: Nocardioides ureilyticus; assembly: GCF_051280745.1. Classification (NCBI taxonomy): domain Bacteria; kingdom Bacillati; phylum Actinomycetota; class Actinomycetes; order Propionibacteriales; family Nocardioidaceae; genus Nocardioides; species Nocardioides ureilyticus. The sequence continues at coordinate 30,070 of NZ_JBNCOG010000032.1, forward strand.
GACGCTCGCCGGCCGCTTGGTGCTGACCACCAGCGGCGCGCAGGTCCGCAGGGTCACCTCGCGGTCGAGGAGCCCACCGAGCAGGTCGCGCACCTCCTTCGGGGTCGGGAGGTGCGTCTCGACCTGGCCGACGGTCACGACCGGACCAGCCCGACGGTGGAGAGCGCCTCGTCGAAGGCCTCGGGGGTGAAGGGCTTGGCGATGAGGAAGGCGGCACCGGCCTGCTCGGCACGGCTGCGCATCTCCTCGGAGCCCTCGGAGGTCACGAACCCGAAGGGCACACCGATGCCGGCGGCACGGAGGGTCTGCAGGGCGTCGATGCCACTCATCTCCGGCATGTTCCAGTCGGAGAGGACCACGTCGGGCGACTCGGCCTGCACCATCTCGACGGCCTGCCGGCCGTTCTCCGCCTCGATGATGTCGTGCCCACCGTGGCCGGCCTGGCGCAGCGTGCGGATCACGATCTGGCGCATCACGCGGCTGTCGTCGGCGACCAGGATCTTCATGGTGGTTCCTCCAGAGGTGGGCTCAGCAGTGGGCGGTGCCGGGCGGTGGTGCGGGGCGGGTGTTCAGGGCGTTCGGGGTGCTCAAGGTGTTCAGGCGGACGCGTCGGTGAGGACCCGGACCCGGGCGGGGGCGTCGGACCAGCTGAGGTGCAGGGTGCTGGCCTCGCGCCACTCGGTGGGGACCTCGACCGGCCCGCGGGAGACCACGGGCAGCGAGAGGGAGCTGGGGCCGGGCATCAGGCTCTTGACGTTGCCGCCGACGATGTTGACCAGCTCGCCGACCGCGTCGGTGCACGACGGCAGGTCGGGCTGCTCGTCCTCGCCGAAGCCGAGCATGCCGCGGGTCACCGCGAGGACGACGGGCTCCGCGAGGTCGATGCTCACCATGCCCCGCCACTCCCCCGTGATCGTGACGGTGGCGGTCCACAGCGGAGTCCCGTCGGCGGGCGGCGCGCCCGGGAGCAGGAGCTCGGGGGCGCCGACGAAGGACGCCCACATGTCGATGAAGAGGGCCTCGAGGTCGACGGCCGTGGGTGCGGTGGTGCTCATGCGGGAACCTCCTCGTGCAGCAGCCCCAGGAGGCGCAGCTTGTCGATGATGGCGTCACTGGTGAAGGGCTTGATGACGTACTCGTGGGCGCCGGCTGCGAGCGCGCGGACGATGCGGCCGTGCTCGCTCTCGGTCGTGACCATCATCAGCGTGACGCCGCGCCACTTCTCCTCGGCGCGGATGCGGGTGATGAAGGTGTAGCCGTCCATCACCGGCATGTTCCAGTCGACCAGGCAGATGTCGGGCACCAGGCCCGCCTCGAGCAGGTCGAGGGCCTCCTGGCCGTCGCCCGCCTCGTGCGTGGTCCATCCGAGACCCGCGAGGACGCGGCGCAGGATCGACCGCATCGTGCGCGAGTCGTCGATGATGAGGGCTTGCATCCGGGCTCCCGTGAGGTCAGGTCGGTGGTCGTGCTGAGGGTCGGGTGGGACGAGAGGTGGCAGGCGTTCTCAGGCGGTGAGGTCGATGTACGCCGCGCGCGGCTCGGCGGGCACGGACCCACGGCTCCGGGCATCGACCGTCTCCCGCTCGCGGAGCGTCGCGTCCATCCGCGCACGGATGGTCTCGATGACCGCCTCCTGACGGGCCAGCAGCTCCGACGCCCGGGGCTGGAGCACGAGAGGGAGCGGGCCGTGCTGCTCGGGGACCTCCCAGGGGTCGGTGTCGACCACGGTCCCGAGACCGAGGGCCTTCTCCAGACGCGCCAGGTCCAGCTCGAGCCGGTCCAGCGCCACCTGCCAGGCTTCCACGTTCGGATCGGCCAGGCGGGACAGCCCGCCGAGCTCGACCGGACGGGTGCTCATCCGGCCGCGGCCACGGATTGCATGGCCGCCTCCCGCCACGTCGCCGCGAGGTCGGTGACCAGGGGCAGGCACTCCTCGGTGATCGAGGCGTTGCGGGTGGCGTTGGCGACGACGAGCCGGTGGTGGATGAAGTCGTAGAGCGCGGCCAGCGTCGGGCCGCCGTCCCAGAGGTCCACCTTGAGGGTGGTGCGCAGCTCCATCACGATGTCCTGAGCGTGGACCAGCCGGTGGTGGGCCTCCTCGTGGGCGCCGCGGCGCTGGGCGTCGAGGCCCTGGTTGACGTCGAGGACGAGCCGGTCGAGGAGCATCACCAGCAGCCGCGCGGGGCTGGCGGTCGCGATCGAGGCGCCGAGGTAGGTGTCACGTGCGTTGGTCATGGGGAGCCGTCCTTGTGGGAGGTCAGGCGCGGTAGGAGCTGAGGGACGAGAGCTGGCCGGCGAGCCAGTTGGACTGGCTGCTCATCCGGCTCAGCGCGGTCTCGAGGGCGGTGAACTGCCGGCTCAGGGCGGTGCGTCGCAGCTCCAGGCGCCGGTCCCAGGCCTCGATGCTGTCGTTGAGCCGCTCGATGCCGTTCTTGCGACCGGTCAGCGCGGTGGTGAGGGTGCCGGTGTCCTTGTTGCTGGCGCCGTCCGCAGCCTCCTTGACCCTGGTGGCGAAGCCGGAGGTGAACTGCTCCGCGACACCGGTCGGGTCCGTCGCGTAGGCCTTCTTGAACGCCGCCTCGTCGAGGGTGAAGGTGCCGGTCCGGTCGATCTGGATGCCGAGCGTCGCGAGTGACACCCCGTCGTCGCCGAAGATCGTGCCGCGCAGTGCCTGCTGGGCCGACCGGACCACCGAGTCACCGGCGAGCATCCCCTTGCCGGCGCCGTTGGCACCGTAGGCAGTGAGGCTCTTCATCTCGCCGAGCACCGAGTTGAGCCCGTCGACGAGGTCCTTGACCAGCTTGGTGGCTGCGGCCTCGTCACGGGCAACCGTGACGGTGCTGGTGGTTCCCCCGGCGGTGCCGGGCGCGACGGTCAGGTTGACTCCGGGCAGGAGCTCGGTGAACGTGTTCGTCGCGGAGGTCACCGTGATCCCGGCGCCGAGCGCAAGCTCCGCGTCCTGCCCTGCTCGGACGGTGGCGCCGCCGAGCAGGTCCGTCCCGTCGGCGTTGGTCAGGGTGAAGGCCGACGCGGCGCCCGTCGAGGCCGACTCCACGAGCAGCCGGTGGCCGCCGGTGGTGCTGACCAGGCTGGCCCGGACGCCGGTGGCGTTGTCCGGGTCGTTGAGCGCGTCGGCGAGCTCCTGGAGGGTGCCTCCGCCGACGGCGACGGTCTTCGCGACGCCGCCGGTGGTGAGGACGACCTCGCGGGCCGCCGTGGTGCCGGCGACCACGACGTCGCCCGGTGCAGCCGTGTCCGCGAAGCCGAGCTGGTGGGTGGTCGCCGTCCGGTTGACCGTGATGCTGAGCGAGGTGGCCGAAGCCGTGGGACCCGCGGTCACCGAGACCTTGTCGCTGGTGGACGTCGCCGTCCAACCGCCCCACTTGGCGAGATCGCCCGCGGACTCGGCCTTCGTGAAGAGGGAGGCGACCCTGGTGTTGAGCGTCTGCAGGGAGTTGACGCGCAGCTGCTCGTTGCCGACCCGGGTCTGCAGTCGCTTCTGAGGGGCCTGCTCGAGCTGCATGAGCTGCTCGACGAGGCCTCCGGCATCGAAGCCGGTGAGCCCGCTGACGCTGGCCATGGCTGTCCTCCCTGGTTATCTCGGCCCTGGTGCTCGGGGCCGTGGGTGGTGCGCGTCCCGACGGGGATGTTGGGGGGTGGTCACCCCCGCCAGGACGCGAGCTGGGTGCTGCCCGCCGGCGGCGACGAGGTCGTCGTCGCCGCCAGCGGGTCCGCGGTCAGCGGAGCAGGGACAGGACGCCCTGCGGCGCCTGGTTGGCCTGCGCCAGCATCGAGGTGCCGGCCTGCGACAGGATCTGCGCGCGGGTGAAGTTCATCATCTCGCTCGCCATGTCGGTGTCGCGGATCCGGCTCTCCGAGGCGGAGAGGTTCTCAGCGGTCACGTTCAGGTTGTTGATCGTGTGCTCGAACCGGTTCTGGAGCGCACCGAGGTTCGCTCGCGAGGTGGAGACCGCCTTGATCGCGTCGTCGAGCGCCGTGATCGCGGCCGTGGCGCCCGCCTTGCTCGACAGGTTGACGTCCACGCCCAGGTCGGCCGTGCTGAAGCCGCCGCTGCCGGCGCCGTTGGCGGTGTCGGTCTTGGTGCTCGCCGCCAGCGCGGTGTTGCCGGTGATGGTGATCTCGGTGTCGGCCAGGTCGGCGTCGTTGGCCTGGATCTCCAGGCCACCGGTGGAGCCCACCCGAGCGGTGAAGACCGCCGAGAACGCGTCGTCGCCGTTGAGCTGGTCGGCGATGTTGTTGGCGTCGGTGCTCGCGACGAGCGCCGCCGTCGTGACGCTGACGCCGCCGACCTCGAACGTCGCGGTCTCGCCGCCGGTGACGCTGGCGGCACCGTTGGCGAACGCCGCCTTGACGCCCTGCTCGCCGGTCGACTGGATGTCGACGGTGATGGTGTCGTTGGCGCCGTAGCCGACCTGGAAGTCCTTGCCGTTGAACGAGCCGTCGAGCAGCTTGATGTTGTTGAACGTCGTCTTGTCCGCGATACGGGTCAGCTCCTCCTCGAGCTTCGTCGCCTCGGCGTTGATGGCGTCCCGCGAGGTCTGGTCGTTCGAGTCGTTGGCAGACTGGACCGACAGGTCACGCATGCGCTGCAGGATGGAGTGGGTCTCGGTCAGGGCGCCTTCCGCGGTCTGGACGACGGAGATGCCGTCCTGGGCGTTGCGGGAGGCGACCTTGATACCACCGACCTGCGAACGCAGGCCCTCGGAGATCGCGAGGCCGGCGGCGTCGTCGGCAGCGCGGTTGATCCGGAAGCCGCTGGAGAGCTTCTCGAGCGACTTCGACATCTGGCCCTGCGTGACCGACAGGTTGCGGTACGAGTTGAAGGCGTCGATGTTCTGGTTGATGCGGAGACTCATGATGAGGTTCCTTCCTGGTTGAGTCGACCTGCTGGAGCCCGTCCGTGGGCTTCCGTCAGCCGAGATATCGGCACTGGTGGGTGCCGGTTGAGGGATTCGGTCGAGAAAAGCGGAGAAAGTTCGCCAGCCGGGAACGACGGTCCCGAACGACGGACGCCGCGGCCGGCGCCAGGCCGACCGCGGCGTCGCGGGACTCGTGGCCGGCGATCAGGCGGTGTTGTCGACGACCCGGGACGGGGCGGCCTGCACCGACCGCACCGACCGCGCTGCGGCGTGCCGCTCGGCCACGGCGGCGACGTAGGCGTCGCGTCGCCGCGCGACACACCCGTTCGGCTTGGCGTGCGGCACGACCGCCTCGGGACTGAGGGCTGCGGTGAGCGCGTCGCGCAGCAGCACCAGGGCCTCCGCACGGATCTGGGAGACGCGCGACTCGCTGACCCCGAGCTCGTTCGCGATCTCCGCCATCGGTCGCTCGTCGATGAAGTAGCCGGTGACCACTGCCCGCAGCCGCTCCGGGAGCTCGGCGATGGCCTCCTCGAGGTACTGCAACCGCTCGTTGGAGAGGACGGCCGCCTCCGGGCTCGGGTCCGGAGCGGTGAGCAGGTCCCCCACGCCACCTTCCGGACCCGCGTGGAGGGAGAGCACGCTCGCGCGGGCGACATCGTCGTCGGAGCGCTGCACCTCGGTCACGTCGATGCCGAGGGCGGTCGCGACGGCGGCGTCGTCGGGCAGCTGGCCCATGGTCGCTGCCAGGCGCGTCCGCGCCTCCTCGACCTCCCGGCCGCGGCGACGCACCGAGCGCGAGGCCCAGTCGACCGAGCGCAGCTCGTCGAGGATGGCGCCGCGGATGCGCGAGGACGCGTAGCGGGGGAAGGGCACGCCGCGCTCGGCGTCGTAGGAGCGCGCGGCGAGCACCAGCGCGGCGAGGCCGGCCGAGCGCAGGTCGTCGCCGTTGACGTGCGACGGGACGCGCGAGAGCGTCTCGCGCACCAGGTGGGCGACGAGCGGGACGTTGTCGACGGCCAGCTGGTCGGCGTCGGGCGCCGAGCCGTCGGTGTCGAGGGCGAGGGAGCTGTGCGGGGGGGTCACGAGAGGATTCCCCCACATCCCGAGGCTCCACGGAACGGTTCTGGGGCATGACGGTCCGCAAATGGTGTGGACGGGTGAGCGCGCCAGGTTTCAACTAGTCACATCGGGTGGTGTGCACGAGACCGACCGGAGAGCACCGTCGGCAGGACCCGGAAGTAGCAAAGCCCTCAGGTGGTCTGGTCACGTGCCGATTGACACCCGTCAGGGGTTCGCGACCACGACCGAGCGTCGGGTCCCGCACCCGAGCGACGAGACGTGCCCACCGGTGTCGCCGGGTGGGCGGTAGAGGTCATGGAGAAGCTGTCGACAACCCTCTGGCACGAGCGCGAGCTGCTCGAGAGCCTGCAGTACCACCTCGAGGTGGAGCAGCTGGTGCTCGCCAGCGGCCGCACCACCTGGCTGATGCGCGCGACCAAGGATGTCGAGGCCGTCCTCGCCCGGCTGCGCGCCGGCGCCGTCCTCCGCTCCGTCGCGGCCGACGAGGCCGCCGAGCAGCTCGGCCTCGCCCCCGGCCCCTCGCTGCAGCAGCTGGTCGACGCGAGCCCCGAGCCGTGGCGCACGGTCCTCGCCGACCACCACGAGACCCTCACCGGCATGGTGCGCGAGATCACCGCCCTGGCCGACAGCAACCGGGACCTGATCAGCAGCGGCTACCGCTCCGCCCGGGAGACGCTGCTCGCGATCGGCGGCACCACGGTCAGCTACGGCGCCGACGGCAGCGCCGTCACTGTCCTCGACCCCCTGCCCTCCCGCCTCGACAGGAGCCTGTGACCGTGGCCGGTACCTTCGCGTCCTTCAACACCGGACTGAGCGCCCTGCGCTACCAGCGCATCGCCATGGACGTCGCGAGCAACAACATCGCGAACGTCACCACCGAGGGCTACGTCCGCCGTCGCGCGGACGCCGTCTCCGTGGGCGCTCCTGCGCAGCCGGCCCTCTGGTCCACCTCCGACGACACCGCGGGCGGAGTCGCCCTCGGCGCCCTGGACCGGATGGTCGACCCGTTCCTCGACATGCGCTCCCGCCGCGAGCACGGTCGCCAGGCCTACCTCGACACCCGCGTCGCCGTCCTGAACCGGGTGGAGAGCGGTATCGGCGAGCCCGGCGACAGCGGGGTCGCCGCGGCCCTGGACGAGTTCGCCACCGCCTGGCAGGACCTCGCCAACCACCCCGACGGCGAGGCGGCCCGCAGCCAGGTCCTCGCGGCCGGTGCGGCCGTGGCCGACGCGCTCCGCGCCCAGGCGGGGAACGTGAGCTCCGAGATCGCCGACCAGGTCCACCACGTCGTCGACCTCCAGTCCGAGATCGGGACGGCGGCCGCCGACCTGGCGTCGGTCAACGGCAGCCTGGCCACGGCCAAGCTGGACGGCACGCAGTCCAACGACCTGCTCGACCGCCGCGACATGCTCGCCGCCCGGCTCGCCGGGCTCACCGGGGGTGAGGCGACGACCCGCGCCGACGGCGGGATGGACTTCGCGGTCAACGGCGTCACGCTCGTGTCCGGCTCGCAGGCGGGCACGGTGGCCGTCCTCGGCGGCATCGCCGCCGACGGCTCGCCCGACGGCGCGCTCTCCCTCGGCATCTCGCTCGGGGGAACCACGACCGCCGTCCCCACCCCCGGCTGGGGCGGCGAGCTCGGCGCCGTCGCCGAGCTCGTCACGAAGACCCTCCCGGACCACCTCGCCGGCCTCGACCAGGTCGCGCGGACCCTCGCCGACTCCGTCAACGCGCTCCACGCGGAGGGTTACGACCTCGCCGGCGGCGCCGGCGAGCCGTTCTTCGCCTACGACGCCGCGGCCGGCGCGGCCGGCACGCTGCGCGTGGCCCTCACCGGTCCGGAGCAGGTCGCTGCCTCGTCCAAGCCGGGCGGCGTCCTGGACAGCTCGAACGCCGATCGGCTCGGTGCCCCCAACGCCGCCACGTCGGCGTACCAGCGCCTGGTCAACGGCTTCGGCAGCACCGTGCAGTCGGCCACCCGGTCGGCGAGCACCCAGAACCTGCTGACCGCCCAGGTCGACGGTGCCCGCGAGCAGCTCACGGGCATCAACCTCGACGAGGAGACTCTCAACCTGGTGGCGGCCCAGCGTGCCTACGAGGCCGCCGCCCGGGTCGTCTCCACCATCGACGCCGTGCTCGACACCCTCATCAACCGGACAGGGATCACCCGCTGATGACCACCTTCCGCGTCACCCAGAACATGCTGGCCAGCCGCTCCCTGCAGTCGCTGCAGGGTGGGCTCGGCCGACTGGCCGACGTCCAGGAGCGGATCTCGACCGGCCGGGAGCTCAACCGGCCCTCGGACTCCCCCACCGACACCACCAGTGCCATGCGGCTGCGCTCGTCGCTGGCGCAGGCCAAGCAGCACGCCCGCAACGCCGACGACGCGCTGGGCCGGCTCGGGCTCGTCGACACCACCCTCGGCAGCATGACCGAGCAGGTGCGCCGCGCCCGGGAGCTGGTGCTGCAGGGCACGAGCGGCGCGAGCTCGGCCACGGGCCGCCAAGCGCTCGCCACCGAGATCGACCAGCTGCGCACCAGCCTCCTCGCGGACGCGAACACCAAGTACCTCGAGCGTCCGGTCTTCGGCGGCATCACCGCCGGCTCGGTCGCCTACGGTGACGGGGTCGACGACGGCGCCTTCGTCGGGGTCCCCGGCGAGATCGCCCGCCAGGTCGGCCCTGACGTGAAGGTCCGGGTAGACCTCGCCGGCACCGACGTCTTCGGCCCCGACGGCGCGTCGCTCTTCGACTCCCTCGCCGCCGCCTCCGACGCCCTGGTCGCCGGCGACGCCGCCGGGATGAACGCAGCACTCGACGCCCTCGCCGGCCACCTGGACCAGATCGGGTCCGCTCGGGCCGTCGTCGGTTCGCGCTACGCACAGGTCGAGCGATCGGTGATCGCCGCGACCGACACCGAGCTGGCCCTGTCGACGAGGCTGACGGAGGTCGAGAACGTCGACCTCCCGCGGGCGCTCGTCGACCTCAACATGCAGGAGCTCGCCTACCAGGCGGCCCTCGGCGCCACCGCACGGGTGACCCAGCCGAGCCTGCTCGACTTCCTCCGTTGAGCCCCGTGGGAGGCTGCTGACATGTCCGACATCCCGGTGATCGAGCTCGTGCACCCCCTCCCGGGGTTCCCCGAGGAGCGGAGCTTCGCGCTCGTGGAGCTCGACGACGACGGCGTGCTGTGCGCGCTGCGCTCGTTGAGCCGCCCCGACCTCCGCTTCCTGGTGGCGCCTCCGGCGCCGTTCTTCCCGGAGTACGCCCCCGTCGTCGACGACGCCACGGTGGCCGACCTGGCCATCACCGGCGCCGAGGAGGTGCTGGTGCTGCTCGTGCTCACCCCCGGCGAGACGCTGCAGGAGACGACCGCGAACCTCCGCGCCCCACTGGTGCTCAACACCGCCACCCGGCGGGCCTGCCAGGTCATCCTCGACGACGCCGACCTCTCGGTCACCACGCCGCTCGTCGCCTGAAGCACCCGCTCGGCCACCGACGCCCGCCCCCCGGCACCCGGGACGGCGGGCGCCGGCGTCTCCCAGCCCACCGGTAGCCTGGGTCCCGTGCTGGTTCTGAGCCGCCGGGTGGGCGAGAGCGTCGTCATCGGCGACTCCGTGACCGTGACCGTCCTCGACGTCCGTGGCGACGTCGTGCGCGTCGGCATCGACGCGCCCCGGTCCGTCGCGGTCAACCGCGCCGAGCTGATCGCCGAGCTGGAGTCGAGCAACAAGGCCGCCGCCTCCCCCGCGGAGGAGACGGTCGCCGCGCTCGCCGAGCAGCTGCGCCGCCGCCGCGACTGACGCGACCGCTCGGACAGACCGGGCGCACACCGGGACATGCGTCGGTGCCCGACATCGCGTGGACGACGGGCACCGACAGCTGAGCCGTAGTGACGCGGCTCAGGCGACGCGGGCGGCCGCCCGGGGGCGGTAGATCGACGAGCGACCGGCCGGCACCCGCTCCCAGCCCTCGTCCACCCCGGTCGTCATCTCGGCCGCACCGAGGAAGAGGTAGCCGTCGGGCGCGAGCACCTGGCTCACCCGGCGCAGGATGTCGCGCTTGGTCGGCAGGTCGAAGTAGATGAGCACGTTGCGCATGAAGACGACGTCGAAGCGGCCCATCGTCGGCGGGAACGGCCGGACCAGGTTGAGCGTCCGGAAGCTGACCCGGTCCGCGATCTTGGGGTCGACCCGCCACGCCACGCCCGAGCGCTGGAAGTAGCGCACCAGCGTGGTCGCCGGAAGCCCGCGGTTCACCTCGAGCTGGGAGTACTCCGCCGTCTTCGCCCGCGCCACCATCTCCTCGTTGAGGTCGGTCGCGACGATCTCGATCCGGTGGTTCGCGACCGCCGGGGTGTCCTGGGCGACCATCGACACGCTGTAGGGCTCCTGGCCACTGGAGCAGGCACCGCACCAGATGCGGATCGCCCGGCCGGCACGCGCGGCGGCCAGCTCCGGGAGGACGATCTGCTGCAGGGCCGTGAACGGCTCCGAGTCGCGGAACCACGACGTCTCGTTGGTCGTGAGCGCCTCGACGACCGCACGGACGGCCGCGGGCGTGCGCCGGCGCTCCAGGTCCTCCACGAACGCGTCGACGTCCGGGAGACCAGCGGCCCGTGCGAGCGGGAGCAGCCGCGACTCGACCAGGTACTCCTTGCCGGCCGCGAGCACGATCGCGCTCTCGGCGCGCACCAGGTCGGCCACGAAGGAGAACGTGCGGGCGTTGATGCTCATCGGGTGGCTCCTGCGGCGGTGACGGGCGTGCGCTGCGGCATGATCCGGCGCACGATCTCGGGGGCGATGTCAGGGAGGGGCAACAGCTGCTCGACGAGGCCGGCGCCGGCGACGGCGCCCGGCATGCCCCACACCACGGAGGTGGCCTGGTCCTGCGCCACCACGCTGCCGCCGGCCTCCACCAGCAGCTCGGCGCCGCGGCAGCCGTCCGAACCCATGCCGGTGAGGACGACGGCGAGCGCCGCGCCACCGACCGTGTCGACCGCGGACCGGAACAGGACGTCGACGGCCGGGCGGCAGTAGTTCTCCGGCGGCTCCTGGGAGAGCCTGGCGACGAGGCGGCCCGAGCTGCTCGTGACGTGCAGGTGGTGGTCGCCGGGGGCGATCGTGACGGTGCCGGGGAGCAGGGCCTGGCCCTGCTGGCCCTCGACGACCCGTGCGGCGACGTTGCGGTCCAGGCGCGCGGCGAGCTGGCGGGTGAACAACGGCGGCATGTGCTGCACGATGACCACGGGCACGGGCAGCGGCGGGAGCGCCGACAGCAGCGTGCCCAGGGCCTCCGGCCCACCGGTCGAGCTGCCGACGAGGAGCAGCCGGTAGCCACCGGCCGGTGCCGACCTGGCCGGGCGCAGCGTCACCGGGGCGGCTTCCCGGGCCGCCGGTGCCGGACGGGCAGCGGCCTCCGGGCGGGGTGCGCGGTGGTGCGGCACGAGGGACTTGATCCGCGGGATCAGGGCGTCGCGGACCTGCTCCATCGACCGGCCGACGCTCCCCACGTTCGCCGGCTTGGCGACGTAGTCGGAGGCGCCGGCGGCGAGGGCGTCGAGGGTGGCGACCGCACCACGCTCGGTGAGCGTGCTGAACATGATGATCGGCACCCGGTTGCCGGTGGCCCGGATCCGGCGCACGGCCTCGATCCCGTCGACCTCGGGCATCTCGATGTCCATGGTGACCAGGTCCGGCTGGAGCAGGGCCACCTTCTCGACGCCGGCGCGGCCGTTGACCGCGGTTCCGACCACCTCGATCTCGGGGTCCGCCTTCAGCAGGTCGGTCACCAGCCGGCGGATCACGACGGAGTCGTCGACGACCAGGACCTTGATCACGTTGCCACCCGTTCCTCGCGCTTCGGCCGGCGGTCGTTCGGCCCTCTCCCCCATCGGCTGCGAGGGGGCGGACCTGAGGATCTTCAGCCGACGGAGCCGCCGACCTCCTGCCACGGGCGCAGCAGCACCTCGGCGTCCGCGGCGTCGAGCAGGTCGATCGCCGCCAGCGCCTGGACGGTGCCAGAGACGGCGTTCCAGACGCCGTACGCCGCGTCCCGCGCGGTGAGCCCCGCCTGGTGGAAGGCGACGACGGCGGCGAGCTGGGCGTCGGCCGCCAGCCGCAGCCGCTCGGTCACGGTCAGCACCCAGGTGGCCCGGTGCATCGCCGGGGCCCACTGTGCGGTCCGGGGACGGAGCTCGTCGACCACCCGCCGCCAGGTCTCCCGACCCGCGCCGTCCGTGCCGGCGAGCGCGGCGAGGGCGTCGTCGACCAGCCCGGTGCCCACGGGCACCGTGTGGTCGCGGAGCCCCAGGCCGGACCGGAGGAGCGGCGCCACCAGGGCGCGCCGCTCCTCGGCGGGAAGCTCCTCCTGGTGGTAGCCCGCGACCGCGGCGTCCGCCAGCACGTCGGCGGCGTCGGCTGCCACCGGGTCCTGCACGGCCAGCCCGCCGCTGCGCAGCCACGTCCAGTCGAGGGCCTCGTGACGCACGAACCGCTCGAGGGCGCGTCCGTCACCGAGCAGCGCGGCCTCGAGCCGCCGGAGCACCTCGGGGTCGCGCCGGACGGGTGCCGCGACGTACCGGGCGGCGCGCCCCACCTCCTCGGCGACCCGAGGGTGCGGGGCGGGGCTCGGCGCCAGCGCGCGGCCCGCCGCCCTCGCGGCAGCACCGGGGTGCTGGGCGGCGAGGGCCGCGAGGTCCTCGCCGGAGCAGGCGAGCGCGGTGCGCAGCACCGCACCGGTGCGCGCGCCTCCCGGGAGGCGCGCGAGGTCGAACCCGAGGGCCGACATGCCCACGAACGAGTACGCCACGGCGCCTCCTCCGTTCGGTTCCACTGGGCGTTCGATGACGGACGGCCCCGCCCGGAGACTCCGGACGGGGCCGACGCTAGTACGTGACCCGAGCTGGTGGGGTCAGGCCTTGAACTGCGAGACCTGGGTCCGCAGCTGGTGGGCCATCGAGGACAGCTCGGTCACCGCGGAGCCGGCCTGGGCCAGCGCCTGGGTGGTCGACTCCGCTGCCGCTGACACCCCAGCGACGTTCGCGGCGATCTCGCCCGTCCCCGTCGAGGCCTCCGCCACGTTGCGCGACATCTCGTTCGTCGTCGCGGTCTGCTCCTCCACCGCCGAGGCGATGGTCAGCTGGTAGTCGTTGATCGAGGTGATGATCGAGGCGATCTCACCGATCGCCTCCACCGCACCACCGGTGTCACCCTGGATGGCCTCCACCCGACGCGCGATGTCCTCGGTCGCCCGAGCCGTCTCCTGCGCCAGCTCCTTGACCTCGTTGGCCACCACCGCGAAACCCTTGCCCGCCTCACCAGCACGAGCCGCCTCGATCGTCGCGTTCAACGCCAACAGGTTCGTCTGCTCCGCGATCGAGGTGATCACCTTCACCACGTTCCCGATCTCCTGGCTCGACGTCCCCAGCTTCGCCACCGTCTCGTTGGTCGACTCCACCGTCGAGACCGCCTGCGACGCAACCCGC
>NZ_JBNCOG010000033.1:0-39054 GCF_051280745.1 Nocardioides ureilyticus
GGGCGGCCGCCCTCACCGGACGGCCGCCCGGCCCGCCACGACCGAGGAACCCGCCATGAGCCTGACCGACGAGACCGCCGTCCTGCCGCCCCTGCCGCCGCTGCCCCCGCTGCCTCCCGGGCCGGCCTCGCCGCTGGCGACGCTCGAGGCCCGCGACCTGACCGCGTGGTTCGGCGACCGCAAGGTGCTCGACCGGGTGTCGCTCACCATGCCCGCCGGCGGCATCACCGCACTGATCGGGCCTTCGGGGTGCGGCAAGTCGACGTTCCTGCGCATCCTCAACCGGATGCACGAGCTGGTGCCCTCCGCCGCACTCGCCGGGGAGGTGCTGCTGGACGGGGAGGACATCTACGACCCGTCGCGCCGGCTCATCGACGCCCGGCGTGCGATCGGCATGGTCTTCCAGAAGCCGAACCCGTTCCCGGCCATGTCGATCCGCGAGAACGTGCTGGCCGGCCTCCGCCTGACCGGCACCCGCGTACCGCGGGCGGCGAAGGAGGAGCTGGTCGAGTCGTGCCTGACCAAGGCGGGCTTGTGGGCGGAGGTGCGTGACCGGCTCGATGCACCGGGTGGCGGCCTGTCCGGTGGCCAGCAGCAGCGACTGTGCATCGCCCGCTCCCTGGCGGTGCGCCCCCGGGTACTGCTCATGGACGAGCCGTGCTCCGCCCTGGACCCCACCTCGACAAGGGTGATCGAGGAGACCATGCTGGACCTGGCTCGGGAGGTCACCATCGTCATCGTCACCCACAACATGCAGCAGGCCGCACGCGTCTCCACGCAGTGCGCCTTCTTCCTGGCAGCCCAGGGCACGCCCGGCGTGATCGTCGAGCACGGCGAGACCACGGCCATGTTCGGCAGCCCGCGGGACCAGCGGACGCACGACTACGTCAACGGCCGGTTCGGGTGACCGGACCGGTCCGCGCGCTGCCGGCACTGCTCGGCTTCCTGCTCGCCCTGGTGCTGCTCGGCGGCGCCGCGTTCTGGGCACAGCAGCAGCTCTTCGACCCCGCAGGCGGTCGGTCCGGACAGCCGCTGGACCAGGCGGCCGGCCGGCCCGCCGCCCCGGCCGTCGGAGCGGCTCCGGTCGGCCCGGCCCCACGACCCGCCGGCCGGATCTCCCGCGGCGCGACCCGCGGCGCCGGCGTACCCGTCGTGGACCCGGCGTGGGCGACGGCCACCGCCTCGGCGGCCGGGATCCCGCAGCCGGCGCTGGTCGCCTACGGGCGCGCGACGCTGATGGCGCCCGAGGGCTGCGGCCTGGGGTGGACCACCCTGGCGGGGATCGGCTGGGTGGAGTCCCACCACGGGACCATCGACGGGCGCACGGTCACCGAGGAGGGCCACTCCTCGCGGCCGATCCTCGGCCCCGCGCTCGACGGCCGCGGGAAGGTGGCCGCGATCCCCGCCACCCCGGAGAGCACGCGCTGGCACGGCAACGCGGACTGGGACCACGCCATGGGGCCGCTGCAGTTCATCCCCTCCACCTGGGAGCGGTGGGCCGCCGACGGGGACGGCGACGGCACCGCCGACCCGCACGACCTCGACGACGCGGCCCTGGCTGCGGCCCGCTACCTCTGCGCCGACGGCCACGACCTCGCCACGGCTGCCGGATGGTCCGCGGCGATCTACTCCTACAACCACGCCCGGGAGTACGTCGCGGCCGTGCACTCCGCCGCGGTGGCCTACTCCCAGCGGACGGGCTGAGTCCTCGACACCCGTCGCCGGCCGGGGCTTGGATGGCGCGATGAGCGACCAGGCGCCCGGCGGCTTCAGCGCCGGCGAGATCACCGAGGCCTATGCCGCCTTCCACGGGCACGTCGAGCGGTTCCGGGCGAGCGGCGACTGGTCCGGCTACGCGGACCTCTTCACCGAGGACGCGACCTACGTCGAGCACGCCTTCGGGACCTTCCACGGCCGGGAGGAGATCCGGGCCTGGTCGGTGCGGACGATGACGAGCTTCCCGGGGAGCGTGATGACGGGCTTCCCGCTGGCCTGGCAGGTGGTCGACGCGCCCACCTCGCGCTTGATCTGCGAGGTCCGCAACCTGATTTCGGACCCGGGCGACGGCTCGCAGCACGAGGAGTCGAACCTGACGTTCATGACCTACGCCGGCGACGGGCTCTTCCGGCGCGAGGAGGACGTCTACAACCCCCTCCGGTTCCTGCGGACCACGCTGCGCTGGGCCGAGGTGGCCCAGGCCCACGGCAACCTCGACGAGGAGGGGCGCGCGTACGTCGCGTCGTACGGCGGCTGAGCGTCGGCGTTCACCTTCCGTTCCGCCGGTGCGGGTACAACCGGGCCGGTGCGTCTGCTCACCGAGCCCCTGGGCTGGTTGTTGGTGGGGGTCGGCGTGGTCCTCTTCCCGCTGCCCGGTCCGGGACTGCTGCTCCTGGCGGCCGGCCTGGTGCTGCTCGCCGAGCAGTACGAGTGGGCGGCGCGTCACCTCCGTGCCGCTCGCGCCGCGGCTCGTGACGGCGCGCTCGGCAGCCCGGTCCGCACGGTGCTCTCCTTCGCGACGACCATCGTCCTCGCCCTCGGCGGCCTGCTGTGGCTGTGGCCGGGGTGGAGCTGGCTGCCCGGGGGCGTGTGGACGGGTGTCGGGCAGCTGGTCTCCGGCCTCGCCGGTCTCGTCGTCCTCCTGCGCGAGCGCCGACGGCGCGACGGCGCGCGCCGCGCTGCCGCCGGCCGGTTGCCGACCTCTGGGATGCTCGGGCCCATGGAGACCGACTCGTGAGGGGTGCCGCTCGTCGGGTGACGCTGGAGGTGGTCGGCTGGGGGCTGGTGCTGGTCGGCGTGGCGGCCCTGGTGCTCCCGGGCCCGGGGCTGCTGATGATCTTCGGCGGGCTCGCGGTGCTCAGCCAGCAGTACGAGTGGGCCGAGCGGCGCCTCGAGCCGGTGAAGTACCGCGCCCTGCGGGGTGCGGCGGAGTCGGTCGAGACCTGGGTGCGGATCGCGATGACCGCGCTGGCCTCGCTGGTGCTGATCGGCTGCGGGGTCTTCTGGTGCTGGGGGCCGCCGCCGCCGGCGTGGTGGCCGCTCGACGAGCGGTGGTGGCTCCCCGGCGGGCTGGCCACCGGGATCACCCAGGTGGTGTCCGGGCTGATCGGCCTGGCGTTGCTCGTCTACAGCTACCGCCGTTTCCACGGGAAGCCGGAGGCGGTCGCCGCCCTCGAGCGGGACTGACCCGAGGCGTCAGCTGCGCCCGGCCGTCGCCGGGCAGAGCACCGGCAGCGGCAGTAGCTCGCAGAGCGTGCCGGGGTCGAGGGGGGACGGGAGGCCGCTGCCGCCGTCGTCGCACGGGTCGGCCGTGGGGCTCGGGCTGGCCGACGGGGTCGTCGAGGGGCTGGTCGGGGGGCTGGTCGAGGGGCTGGCGGACGGGCTGGTCGAGGGCGTGCCCGTGCTCGTCGCGGTGCTCGTCGCGGACGGCGAGCAGGAGGGGCTCGGGGAGCCGCTCGGCGAGGCGGTGCCGGTGCTCGGGGAGGTCGACGGCGAGGCGGTGGCGGAGGCCTCGCAGGCGCGCAGCTCCTCCTCGCGCTGGTCGCGCGTGGACTTCGCCCGCTCGAGGCGCCTCTTCGCCACGGCCTTCTGCGCCTTCTCGCGCTCCAGGCGCTTCTTCGCCTGCTTCTTCTCCCGGCCCTGCTTCGCGTCCCGGTACGCCGCCCGCGCGTCGCGGACGTCGGCCGCCTCCTCGCGGTGGTCGGCCCGGCGCTCCCGCACCCTCTGCTCGGAAGCCTCGGCACGGTTCTGCTCGGTGATGCAGTCGACGGGCGCCGCCGTGGCCGCCGACCCAGCGGAGGCCAAGACGGCAGCGACGCCGGTGAGGGAGCCGACGACCAGGGCCACGGTGGCGACGGCGGTGATCAGCGGGCGGAAGGCGGGGCTGGGCATGAGGGGCTCCTCGAGGGGTCGGGCACTCGAGCATCACAACGACGCGAGGCCGACGAGGTTAGGTGCCGCAGCCACTCGGGCCTGCGCGACGATGTGCCGGACATCACGCGTCGCTAGTGGGTGCGCGCCGGAGGATTTGCGTTCTCCACCCGCTGTAGCCGGGTATCCTTCGGGCATCGGTCCGCATGGTGGGTCTCTCCACCGTCCGGACCGACTCCATGTCCCGTCAGCCCAGCCCGACGCGGTCGCTGCGTCCCTGTTCCGGCGGCCGCGCGGTCGCGTGCGCCTGCCGTCCGAACGGCAGGCGAGGAAGGAAGCAGCAGCTATGCACCTGACACTTGCCGGCGCCGTCGGCCTGGCCGCCACCCTCCTCGCCGTCGGCTACACCGTGCCGCAGTTCCGTCGGCTGCGACGGATGGGCTCGGCCGAGGGGGTCAGCGTGGCGGCCCTCGCCTGCTCGACGGTGAGCGGCGCCGCGTGGACGGCGTACGGCGTGTGGGAGGGCGACCCGTGGATCGCGCTGCCGGCCGCCGTGACCGTGCCGGCGACGGTCGGCGCGCTGGTGCTGGCGTGGCGGCGCGGGGGGTCGCGCGAGCGGCTGTGGCTGCCCGCGGTGTGGACGGCCGTGGTCGCGCTCGCCGGCCTCTCCGTGCCGTGGGCCGGCGCCGGCCTCGTCACCGTGGTGCTCGGTTGCTCGGTCGCACTGCTGGTCACGCCGGCCGCGCTCACCGCCTGGCGCAGCCCCGACGTCTCGGCGGTCGCCGCGTCGGGCTGGGTGATGCTCGTGCTGGATGCTCTGCTCGCCGCGGCGTACGGCGTGCTGGCCGACGTGGAGGCGAACCTGATCTACGCCGCGGTGGCGACCGCCGGCTCGCTGGCCGTGCTCGCCCGGCTCCACCTGCCCCCGCACGTCCACGCCCGGCTGGTCCGGCTCCCCGCCGGGCCGACGGCGGAGGTCTCGCCCGAGGTCCTCGACCTGGTCGCCTGAGCCCGGCTCGGCGCCGCTGTCGGCGCCCCGTGCGATGCTGCGCGCCGTGTCCCTCCACGTCCACACCGCGCCGCGGACCGACGAGCTCGCCGACGCGCTCGGCGAGCTGCTCGCGAGCCCGCTGGAGGACCCGTTCGCGGAGGAGGTCGTCGCGGTGCCCGCCAAGGGCGTGGAGCGGTGGCTCACCCAGCGCCTCTCCCACCGGCTCGGCACCTCGGCCACCGGCGGCGACGGTGTCTGTGCGGGCGTCCGGTTCCTCAGCCCCCGCTCGCTCGTCTCGCTGCTCCTCGACCGGGAACGCGACGACCCCTGGGACCCCGACCGGCTCGCCTGGCCCTTGCTCGCGGTCATCGACGACAGCGTCGACGAGCCGTGGTGCGCCACGCTGGCCGCACACCTCGGCCACGGCCTGGAGGGAGAGGAGGCGCTGCTGCGGCGCAACCGCCGGTGGTCGGTCGCCCGTCGGCTCGCCGGGCTCTACGCGTCGTACGCCGTGCAGCGGCCCAGGCTGGTCACCGACTGGCGCGCCGGCCGGGACACCGACGGCGCCGGCGGGCCGCTCGACCCCGACCTGCTGTGGCAGGCCGAGCTCTGGCGCCGGCTGGTCGAGCGGGTCCCCGAGGACCCGCCGGACGTGCGCCACGAGCGCACGGTCTCGCGGCTGAGCGGCGGGGGAGCGGGTCTCGACCTGCCGGACCGGCTCTCGCTGTTCGGGCACACCCGCCTGCCCGCCACCGAGGTCGAGCTGCTCTCCGCGCTGGCCACCGACCGCGACGTCCACCTGTGGCTGCCGCAGCCCTCACCGGCCCTCTGGCACGACCTCGGGGACGTCGTCGGCGACGGGCCGGTCGACCGGTCGGCCGACCACTCCGCTGACCTCGTCGACCACCCGCTGCTCGCCTCGCTCGGCCGCGACACCCGGGAGCTGCGCCGCACGCTCGCCCCCGCTCTCGCGGCCGGCGCGGTGGAGGTCCCCGCGCCGGGGTCCGCCGCGGTCGGAGGCCCGGACGAGAGCCTCCTCGGCTGGCTGCAGGCCGACCTGCGGGCCAACGCCGCCGCCGACGCGGTCACCCGGTCCGCGCGGCGGCTCGCCGGCGGTGACCGCAGCGTGCAGGTCCACGCCTGCCACGGCGCGGCGCGGCAGGTCGACGTGCTCCGCGAGGTCCTGGTCGGCCTGCTCGAGGACGACCCGACCCTCGAGCCGCGCGACATCCTCGTCATGTGCCCCGACATCGAGTCCTACGCCCCGCTGGTCGCGGCGGGCTTCGGCCTCGCCGACGTGACGCCCGACGAGCAGGGACACCCGGCCCACCGCCTCCGGGTCCGGCTCGCCGACCGGGCCCTCACGTCGACCAACCCGCTGCTCGCGGTCGCCGCGCGCCTGGTCGAGCTGGCGGGCGGCCGGGTGACGGCCAGCGAGGTCCTCGACCTGATGGCCACCGACGTGCTGCGCGCCCGCTTCCGCCTGACCGACGACGACCTCGCCCGGGTGACCCGGTGGGTCGGTCAGGCGGGAGTCCGCTGGGGGCTCGACGCCTCGGGGCGGGCGGGCTTCGCGATGCACGGCTTCGCGCACAACACCTGGCGCTCGGGCCTCGACCGGCTCCTGCTCGGCGTGGTGATGAGCGAGGACGACCACCGCACCCTCGGCCGGGGGCTGCCGCTGGATGACGTGGGCAGCGGCGACATCGACCTGGTCGGCCGCCTCGCCGAGCTGCTGCACCGCCTCGAGGAGTGCCTCCGGGCGCTCGAGGCCGCCGCGGGCGTCACGGAGTGGATGGCCGCGCTGCACGACGGCGTGCGGGCGCTGACCGAGGTGCCGCTCGACGACGCCTGGCAGCTGCCCCAGCTCGAGCGGGAGCTGGCGCGGACGGTCGACGCCGCCGGCACCGGCACCGACGTCACGCTCGGGCTCGCGGACGTGCGGGCCCTGCTGCAGTCGCGGCTCGGGGGCCGGCCCAAGCGGGCCAACTTCCGGACCGGCACCCTCACGGTCTGCACCATGGTGCCGATGCGCTCGGTGCCGCACCGGGTCGTCTGCCTCGTCGGCCTCGACGACGGCGTCGTCCCGCGCTCGTCGTCCCCGGACGGCGACGACGTCCTCTCCCGGCGGCCCCGCACCGGCGAGCGCGACGTGCGCAGCGAGGACCGCCAGCTGCTGCTGGACGCCGTGATGGCCGCGGGCGAGACGCTCGTCGTCACCTACACCGGTGCCAACGAGCACTCCGGCGCGCCCCGTCCGCCCGCCGTCCCCCTGGGCGAGCTGCTCGACGCGCTCGACCGCACGACGGCCGAGCCGGTGCGGGACCGGGTCTGCGTCCGGCACCCGTTGCAGCCCTACGACGCCCGCAACTTCGCCGACGCCGCGCTCGGGGTGCCCGGTCCGTTCAGCTTCGACGCCTCCGCCCGTGCCGGTGCCGAGGCCGCCCTGGGTGAGCGTCGGCCGCGGCCGCCGTTCCTCGCCGCGCCGCTCGTCGAGCGCGACACCGAGGACGTGGCCCTCGACGACCTCCAGGCGTTCCTGCGCCACCCGGTGCGGTCCTTCCTGCGTCGCAGGCTCGACGTGGGCGCCGCCCGGTCCGCCGACGAGGTCAGCGACGCCATCCCGATCGACCTGGACGGGCTCGACCAGTGGACGGTGGGTGACCGGCTGCTGCGCGAGATGCTCGCCGGGCAGGACCCCGCCGCGGTGATGACCGCCGAGCAGCTCCGCGGCTCCCTGCCGCCCGGCCGGCTCGGGATCGACACGCTGACCGACGTCTGCGAGAAGTGCCAGGCGCTGTGGAACCGCACCGTCGACCTGCGCACCGTCGCACCCCGCAGCGTGGACGTCGACGTCCCGCTCGGCGACGGCCGCCGGCTCACCGGCACGGTGGTCGGCGTGCACGGGACCCGGCTGGTCACGCTCACCTTCTCGAAGCTGAAGGCCAAGCACCGGCTGCCCGCGTGGGTGGACCTGCTCGCGCTCAGCGCGGGGCACCCCGACGAGCACTGGACCTCGCACGCCGTCGGACGCGACCGCGCCGGGCCCAAGCGGGCCCTGGCCGGGCCCCTCGACCACCGTGCCGTCGACCGCCTGCGGGAGCTGGTCGGACTGATGGACCTCGGTCACACCCGGCCCCTGCCGCTGCCGGTCGCCACCGCGCACGCGTGGGCCGAGGCACGGGCGCTGGAGCTGATGGGCAACGACCGCTCCCCCGAGCAGGCCGCCGCACGCGAGTGGGAGACCGACCCGCACTCGAGCTGGGGCATCGACCGCGAGGACGCCGACCCCGCGCACGTGCGGGTGTGGGGCGAGCGAGCGCCGCTGTCGGTGCTCCTCGAGGCCGGCCTGCCGACGTACGCGTGGCTGGTCTGGGAGCCGCTCCTCACCGGCGCGGAGAGGGTGGCCGCGCTGTGAGCCCCGCCCCGTTCGCCATCACCGATCCCCTGCCGACCGGCACCACGCTGCTGGAGGCCAGCGCCGGGACCGGCAAGACCTGGACCATCGGCGCGCTGGTGACGCGGTTCGTGGCCGAGGGGCACTGCCGGCTGGAGCAGATGCTGGTCGTCACCTTCGGCCGGGCCGCCAGCCAGGAGCTGCGGGAACGGGTGCGCGGCCAGCTCGTCGAGGCCGAGCGCGCGCTGGGCGGCGACCCGGCCCTCGCGCCGGCCACGTCGTCGGCCCTCCTCGACCTGCTGCTCGACTGCGACGAGCGCGAGCGGGGGCTGCGCCACCGCCGGGTGGTCGACGCGCTCGCCGGCTTCGACGGGGCCACGATCGCCACCACCCACCAGTTCTGCAGCATGGTGCTGGACTCCCTCGGGGTCGCCGGCGACACGGACTCCCGCGCCCGCCTGGTGGAGGACCTCGACGACGTCCTCACCGAGGTCGTCGACGACCTCTACCTCCGCGCG
The DNA here is from genome assembly GCF_051280745.1 of Nocardioides ureilyticus. Lineage (NCBI taxonomy): Bacteria > Bacillati > Actinomycetota > Actinomycetes > Propionibacteriales > Nocardioidaceae > Nocardioides > Nocardioides ureilyticus. The sequence continues at coordinate 8,774 of NZ_JBNCOG010000033.1, forward strand.
TTCGCCTTCGCCGACGGCGCGCCCGCCTTCAGCCGCGCCGAGGCCATGTCGATCGCCCGGACCGTCGTCGGGGACCCGCAGGCCCGGCTCGAGCCGGCCGATGAGGACCGCACCACCCCCGCCGGCCGCCGGGTCGCCTTCGCCCGCACGGTCCGCGCCGAGATGGATCGCCGCAAGCGCCGCCTCGGCGTGCTGTCCTACGACGACCTGCTCTCCCAGCTCGCCGGCGCCCTCGAGCACCCCGACGCGCCTGCGCGCGCCCGGATGCGGCAGCGCTGGCAGGTCGTCCTGGTCGACGAGTTCCAGGACACCGACCCCGTCCAGTGGCAGGTCCTCGACCGGGCGTTCACCGGCCACGCGACGATGGTCCTCATCGGGGACCCGAAGCAGGCCATCTACGCCTTCCGCGGCGGCGACGTCACGACGTACCTCCGGGCCGCGGCGACGGCGACCACCCGCAAGACGCTGCCGGTCAACTGGCGCAGCGACGAGCACCTCGTCTCCTCGATGCAGACGGTGCTGCGCGGGGCGGAGCTCGGCGACCCGCGGATCGTGGTCCACGACGTCACCCACCAGCACGACGGCAGCCGGCTGGCCGGCGCGCCGAGCGTGGCGCCGTTCCGGCTGCGGGTGCTGACCCGCGACCAGTTCCGCCGCCGCGGCACCTCGCCGCTGTTCGTCAACCAGACCCGCCCGCACATCGCGCGGGACCTCGCCCTCGACGTCCGACGGCTGCTGGCCTCGGGGGCGACGTACGACGGGCGGCCGCTCGAGCCGAGGGACGTCGCGGTCATCAGCTACCGCCACGCCGACCTGGCGGCGTGCCGCGAGGCGCTGCACGAGGCCGGCGTGCCGGCCGTCATCGCGGGCGGTGGCAGCGTCTTCGCGACGCCCGCGGCGGCGGAGTGGCTGGAGCTGCTGGAGGGCCTCGAGCAGCCGCACCGCAGCACTCGGGTGCGGACCGCGGCGCTCACCTGCTTCGTCGGCTGCAGTGCCGCCGAGCTCGACGAGGGCGGCGACCGCCTCACCGACGAGGTCGCCGACACCCTCCGGTCGTGGGCCGAGGTGCTCACCCGGCGCGGCGTCGCGGCCGTCCTGGAGGCCGCCACGGTCGCCGGCCTCCCCTCCCGGGTCCTGGCCGAGGTCGGTGGCGAGCGCCGCCTCACCGACCTGCGGCACATCGGCGAGGCGCTGCACGAGGTGGCCCTCACCGAGCGGCTCGGCCTCGTCGCGATGCTCAGCTGGCTGCGCGGCCAGGTGGCCGCGGCGCACGAGGGGCGCGGTACGGAGCGCACCCGCCGGCTCGACTCCGACGCCGCCGCCGTGCAGCTGGTGACGATCCATGCGAGCAAGGGCCTGGAGTACCCGGTCGTCTACCTCCCCGCGCTCGCCGACCGGAACGTGCCCAAGCCGTCGATCCCGCTCTTCCACGACGCCGAGGGCCGGCGTTGCCTGGCGGTGGGCGGACCCGGTGGCGCGGACTGGGACGACCACGTCCGCCGCTGGTCGGAGGAGGAGGCGGGCGAGTGGCTCCGGCTCCTCTACGTCGCGCTGACCCGCGCGCAGTCGCAGGTCGTCGCCTGGTGGGCGCCGACCCGGAACACCCCCTGCTCGCCGCTGCACCGGATGGTGCTCGGGCGCCGGCCCGGCATGGCCGGAGTGCCGGCGGAGTTCGCCAACCGCAGCGACGAGGAGGCCGCCGAGTTCCTCGCCCGGTGGCAAGCCGCCGGGGGGCCCACCGTGGAGCCGGCCGTCCACGCCGACCCCGGCGACGACCCGGCCCGGCCGCCGGTGCCCGCCCTCGGGCTGCGCCGTGCCACCCGTGAGGTCGACGTCGCGTGGCGGCGGACGTCGTACTCCGCGCTGACCCGGGTCGACGCCGTCGCGGCGGCCACCGACGGCAACGTCGCGAGCGAGCCCGAGGGGTCCGCCAAGGAGGACGAGCCCGCGACCGCGGTGCCCGCGCCGGCCGGCGGCGAGGCCTCCGTCCCGTCACCGATGGCGGCGCTGCCGGTGGGGGCCACCTTCGGCTCCCTGGTGCACGCGGCGCTCGAGCATGCCGACCCCGAGGCCGCCGACCTGCGGGCCGAGCTGCTCGGGCACGTCCGCGAGCAGCTGGTCCGGTGGCCGGTCGCCCTCGACCCCGAGGAGCTCGCCGAGGCGCTGGTCGCGGTCTGCGACTCGCCCCTGGGCAGCCTGGCCCCCACGACCCTGCGGCAGGTCCCGCTGCGTGACCGGCTGCGGGAGATGGACTTCGAGCTGCCCCTGGCAGGGGGCGACCTGGCCGGGACCGGCGGCGCGCGCGACGTACGCCTGGGCGACCTCGCGCCCCTGCTCCGCCGGCACCTGCCCGAGGGCGACCCGGTGCGGGGGTACGCCGACGCCCTCGGCCAGCCCGCGCTCGGCGACCAGCCGTTGCGCGGGTACCTCACCGGCTCCGTCGACGTGGTGCTCCGGCTCCGCGACGAGGAGCGGCGGCCGCGCTACGTCGTCGTCGACTACAAGACCAACTGGCTGGGACCGGTCGACCAGCCGCTCACCGCCCACGCCTACCGGCCCGACGCGCTCGACGCCGCGATGGGCCACTCCGACTACCCGCTGCAGGCGCTGCTGTACGCCGCCGTGCTCCACCGCTTCCTGCGCTGGCGGCAGCCCGGATACGACCCGGAGGTCCACCTCGGCGGGGTGCTCTACCTCTACCTGCGCGGGATGTGCGGCCCCGCGACGCCGCTGGTGGCGGGAGAGCCGTGCGGCATCTTCGCGTGGCGGCCACCGGTGAGCCTGGTCGAGGCCCTCTCCGCGCTGCTGGACGGCCGGGTCGAGGAAGGTGTCCGGGGATGACCGAGCTCTTCGAACCGGTCGGCGACCACGACCACCGCCTGGTCGCCGGAGCCGACGGCCTGCTCGGCGTGCTCAACCGCGCCGGGCTGCTGGAGGCGGCCGACCTCCACGTCGCCACCCGGGTCGCCGACCTCGCCGGAGAGACCGACGACGAGGTGGTGCTGGCGCTGGCGCTCGCCGTGCGCGCCGTACGCCACGGGTCGGTGTGCGTCGACCTCGCCGGTGTGCCGCTGGCAGCCCCCGACCTCGACGTCGCCTGGCCCGACCCCGACGCGTGGCTCGCCGCCGTCGCCGGGTCCCGCCTCGCCGCGGAGGGCGCGGTCCGCGTCGAGCACCGGCTGGTCTACCTCGACCGCTACCACCGCCTCGAGCAGCAGGTCTGCGACGACCTGGTCGCGCGCTCCGCCCAGCCGCCGCCACCGGTCGACGAGGGGGCGCTCGAGCGCGCGCTCGCCCGGCTCGACGACGGCCGCCTCGGCCCGCAGCAGCGCTCGGCTGCGGTCCGCAGCGCGCGCCAGTGGACGACCGTGCTGACCGGTGGCCCCGGCACCGGCAAGACGACGACGGTCGCGCGCATCCTCGCCGTTGCGGCCGACCAGGCCGCCGCCCGCGGCGAGCGGCTCTCGATCGCGCTGAGCGCCCCGACCGGCAAGGCCGCGGCCCGCCTGCAGGAGGCGGTGGAGGGCGAGCTGGCGCGGATGCCGGCCGAGGACCGGGAGCGCGTGGGCAGGGTCGACGCGATGACGCTGCACCGGCTGCTGGGGTGGCGCCCGGACAACGCCACCCGGTTCCGGCACGACCGCACCAACCGGCTCAAGTACGACGTCGTCGTGGTCGACGAGTCCTCGATGGTGGAGCTGACGATGATGGCGCGGCTGCTGGAGGCGGTGCGTCCGCAGACCCGGCTGCTGCTCGTGGGGGACCCGCGCCAGCTCACCTCCGTGGGCGCCGGCGCGGTGCTCGCCGACCTCGTCGCCGGCCACGACGGGGACCCGGCCTCGCCGGTCGTGTCCCTCACCCAGAACTACCGCTCCCGCGAGGACATCAAGACCCTCGCCGAGGCGCTGCGCAGCGGGGACGCCGACGACGTGCTCGCGGCTCTGCGTGCGGAGTCCGGCGAGGTGTCGTTCGTGGAGACCGACGACCCGGCGACGGTGCTGCGGGAGGACCTGGTCGGCACCGCGCTGGCGGTGCGCCGCGCCGCGGAGCGCGGCGACGCACCGGCGGCGGTGAGCCGCCTCGACGAGCACCGGCTGCTCTGCGCCCACCGGGAGGGACCCTTCGGCGTGCGGGTGTGGAACCGCCGGGTCGAGCAGTGGCTCGCCGAGGAGCTGGTGGCCTCCGGGGGCAGCGACCTGCACCAGCAGTGGTACGTCGGGCGGCCGCTGCTGGTGACCACCAACGACCACGCGCTCGGTGTCTACAACGGCGAGACCGGCGTCGTCGTGCTCGGGGAGGACGGTCGGGTGCGGACCTGGATCGCCGGCTCGGGCGGTCTGCGGGACTTCGCCCCCGGGCGGCTCGACGCGGTCGAGACGATGCACGCCCTGACGATCCACAAGAGCCAGGGCAGCCAGGCCCGACGGGTCACCGTCCTGCTGCCCGAGGAGGGCTCGCGGCTGCTGACCCGGGAGCTGTTCTACACGGCGGTGACCCGCGCTCAGGACCACGTCCGCGTGGTCGGCTCGGAGGCGGCCGTCCGGGCGGCGGTGGCCACCCACGCCCAGCGCGCGACGGGGCTGCGGCAGCGCCTCCGGGCCGCGCGGGGGGATGTGCCCTAGGGTCGAGGAATGCCCTTCCTGCTGCGTGTGGAGCTGCCCGACGTACCGGGCTCCCTGGGTCGGCTGGCCAGCGCGATCGGCGAGGCGGGCGGCGACATCGAGGCGATCGAGATCATCGAGAAGCGCCACGACGGCACGGTCCTCGACGACGTGCTGCTCGAGATGCTGCCCGGCGCGATGCCCGACTCGGTGGTCTCCGCCTGCAACCAGCTCGAGGGCTTCCGGGTGCTCTGGATCAGCCGCTACGCCGCGGCCGGCGGGCTCGTCCTCGACCTCGAGGCCGTCGAGGAGCTGACCGCCCAGCCCAGCCGGGCGCTCGACCGGCTCGTCGACCTGCTGCCGGTGACCTTCCGCGCCGACTGGGCCGTGCGGGTCCACCGCGTCTCCGGGGTCGTGCACCGGACCGAGGCGGCGCCGGACGACTTCCCGTTCGTGGAGATCGAGCAGCCCGCACGCCTCGACGTCGACGGCGACGACGTCACCATCCACGCCGCCGCCCGGCTCGACGGCAACGCGGTCGTCGTGATCGGCCGGCGCGGCGGCCCCGAGTTCGTGGACTCCGAGGTGGCGCGGCTCGGCCACCTCGTCGGTCTGGCCCAGTCCATCGCCCGGGTCGGTTGAGGTGACCACCCCGCCGGCCGGCGTGCGGCTGGCGGCGGTCAGTTCTCGACGCGCTCGAGCAGGAAGACCGGGATCTCCCGGTCGGTCTTCTCCTGGTACTCCGCGTACGGCGCGTACTGCGCCACCGAGCGCTCCCACCACTCGGCACGCTCCTCGCCGGTGACCACCCGGGCGCGGTAGAGCGCCGGCTCGGGACCGTCCTGGAGCTGCACGACGGGGTGCGCGAGGAAGTTGTGGTACCAGGTCGGGTGCTCGGGCGCACCGCCCTTGGACGCCACCGCGGCGTACACGCCGTCCTTCTCCACGCGCATGACCGGGTTCTTGCGGAGCCGGCCGCTCCGGGCACCGCGGGAGGTGATGACCACGATCGGCCACTCGGGCCGGCCCAGCAGCAGATGTCCCTCGCGGCCGCCGGTCGCCTCGTAGGTCGCGACCTGGTCGCGCACCCACTGCTCCGGGCTGGGCTCGTACTCGCCGTCGAGGAGGTCCTGGTGTGTCATGCCGGTCCCAACCGCCCGACGCCGGCTCCTGTTCCGCTCGGGCCGCCCGACTAGGGTCGCTCCCCATGAGCGCCATCGACGGGGTGTCGGAGATCTTCGACACCGATGCCTGGGACGTCGTCCCCGGCTTCGAGGACCTGACCGACCTGACCTACCACCGGGCCCGCGCCCACGGGACCGTGCGCGTCGCCTTCGACCGGCCCGACGTCCTCAACGCGTTCCGCCCGCACACCGTCGACGAGCTGCTCCGCGTGCTCGAGCACGCGCGGACGAGCAGCGACGTCGGCTGCGTGCTGCTCACCGGCAACGGGCCGAGCGGCAAGCACGGCAAGTGGGCGTTCTGCACCGGTGGCGACCAGCGGATCCGCGGCCGCGCCGGCTACCAGTACGCAGACGGCGAGACTGCTGAGACCGTGGACAAGGCCAAGCTCGGCCGGTTGCACATCCTGGAGGTGCAGCGGCTGATCCGGTTCATGCCGAAGATCGTCATCTGCGTGGTGCCGGGGTGGACGGCCGGCGGCGGCCACAGCCTCCACGTCGTGTGCGACCTGACCCTCGCCAGCGCCGAGGAGGCGCGGTTCAAGCAGACCGACGCCGACGTCGGCTCCTTCGACGGCGGGTTCGGGTCGGCGTACCTCGCCCGCCAGGTGGGGCAGAAGTTCGCGCGCGAGATCTTCTTCCTCGGGGCCGAGTACTCCGCCGAGGACGGCGTCCGGATGGGCACCGTCAACCGAGCCGTGCCGCACGCCGAGCTCGAGGCGACGGCGCTCGAGTGGGGCCGGATGGTCAACGGCAAGAGCCCGACGGCGCAGCGGATGCTGAAGTACTCCTTCAACGCCATCGACGACGGCCTCGTGGGTCAGCAGATCTTCGCCGGGGAGACGACCCGGCTGGCCTACATGACCGACGAGGCGCAGGAGGGCCGCGACCAGTTCCTGGAGAAGCGGGAGCCCGACTGGTCGCCGTTCCCCTGGTACTACTGAGCCGGCGACGACCGTGCGTGCCCCGATCCTCCTCGCGCTCGCGGTGGGCCTCGGCCTGCCGGTGGCCGGGTGCGCCGAGGACCGGGCGCTCAGCGCCGACCGGCTCGAGGACGAGGTCGCCGCGCTCTACCCCGCGGGAGACGCCGGCGCGCGCGTCCGGGTCCGGTGCGACGACGGGCTCGAGGCGTCCGAGGGCGCGACGAGCGACTGCCGGGTGGACGTCGGCGACGAGCGCGCCATGGTCCGGGCGACGGTCACGGCCAGCGGCGACGAGGGCCCGCGGTTCGAGGTGGTCCCGTTCGTGCCCGCCGAGCGGCTGGCCCGCGAGCTGCTCGGGATCCTCGTCGAGGAGGAGTACGTCGTCGGCGAGGTGCTCTGCCTCGGTGACCTGCTCGGCCGTCCCGACGAGTCGGTCACCTGCACCGCCGAGCCCCCCGCGGGTGGCCGACGGACGATCGTCGAGGCCGAGGTGGCGTCCGTGCGCGGCCTCGACGTGAGCGTGCGGTACCGCGGGGTGGAGTGACCCGGGTCCAGCAGCGCGGTCGAGTGGCCGGCCGAGTGGCGAGACCGCTCCCGCCGACCTGACAGACTCGCGTCCATGGAGCCGACGTTCGGGGTCCGACAGGCGGGTCGCGCGGTGGTCGCGGCATGAAGGTCGTGGTGCTCACGGGGGCGGGCATCTCCGCCGAGAGCGGGGTGCCGACCTTCCGCGACGCGAACGGGCTGTGGGAGGGCCACCGGGTCGAGGACGTCGCCACGCCCGAGGCGTACGACGCGCAGCCGCTCGTGGTGCACCGGTTCTACGACGCTCGCCGGGCCGCGCTGCAGGCCGTCGAGCCGAACCCCGCCCACCACGCGCTCGCCCGCCTCGAGGAGCACCTCGGCGACGACCTGCTGGTGGTCACCCAGAACATCGACGACCTCCACGAGCGTGCCGGGTCGAAGCGGGTGCTCCACATGCACGGCGAGCTGCTCTCCGCCGTGTGCCGCTCGTGCCGACGCCGCAGCCGGTGTGAGGGCGACCTCGGCCACCGCCCGCCGTGCCCGCTCTGCGGTGCGGCGGAGCTGCGGCCGGACGTGGTGTGGTTCGGCGAGATCCCGTACCAGATGGACCGGATCTACCTCGCGCTGGAGTCGGCCGACCTCTTCGTCTCGATCGGCACGTCCGGCGCGGTCTACCCGGCGGCCGGCTTCGTGCAGCAGGCCGCGACGTACGGCGCGCGGACGCTGGAGCTCAACCTCGAGGTCAGCGAGGTGACGACCCTCTTCGACGAGACCCGTCAGGGGCGCGCAGGCGACCTGGTGCCGGCCTGGGTGGAGGAGCTCACCCGCCGTTGACGGCCGTCGCGGCGATCCGTGACCGGATCAGCTCCTGCAGCCGAGGCAGCTCCTCGGCCAGGCCGATGCGGGGCGCGAAGTCGGAGAGGATGTCGACGAACATCTCTCCGCTCTCGATGATCCGCGGGTCCATGTGGCCGAAGACCTCGAGGGCGACCACGCCGTAGAGGCGGGTCCAGCCCTGCATGAAGACCCACAGCAGGCCGCGGTCCTCGGCCGCGAGGCGGTCGACCTCCGCCGGGATCAGGGGGTCCTCGACGGCCGCGCGCACGTCGGCCGGCAGCTCCTCCAGCGCCGGGACGGGGTAGCGACGCTCCTCCCACAGGGCCCGGAGCTGGCCGGTGAAGAGGTGGCCGGAGCTGGACAGGGTGAGTGCCTCGCGGCGCACGCACGCGGCGTCCGCGACGGGGTTGGCGAAGACCAGGCCGAACTCGCGGGGGTTCTCGAGGGCCCAGCGGCGGAACTCAGTGCACGCGACGACCAGTCGGCCGCCGAGGTCGTCGTCGGGGAGCTCGTCGGCGGCGGCGCGGAACCGGTCGGTCGCCGCCTTGTCCACCTCGAAGGCGACGAGGTCGACGAGCTCCTGGTAGCTCGCCACGTAGCGGTAGAGGGCCGGCGCGGTCATCCCCATGCCGGCGGCGACCGCACGAAGCGAGAGCTCGGCGCCGTCGGCCATGAGAGCGCGGGAGACGCGCACGATCTCGTCGTACGTGGCCTCGCGCTGGCGCTCGCGCCGGGTCGGCGTCTTCAGCGTTCCCATCCCGTGATCATGCCCTGTCAGTGGTCGAGGTGAAGCATTGACACGAGAGTTTACGCCGTTTACGGTTTACGCCGTTCACTGAAATGAAGCACCATCACGCCGCGCACCACCACACCGGGAGTCGTCATGATCGAGCGCTGGGGTTCCGTTGTCGCCCGCCGAGCCGTCGCCGTGCTGCTCGTCGCCGTGGCGCTCACGCTGGCGGCGGGCGCGTACGGCGCCGGCGTCTTCGGCTCGCTCTCCCAGGGCGGCTTCGACGACCCAGGGTCCGAGGCGGCGCGCGAGCTGCGGGCCGAGCGCGAGGCCTTCGGCAACCAGGGCGTCGACGTGGTGGCCATCTTCTCCGCGCCCGAGGGCGCCACGGTCGACGACCGGTCGTTCCGCGCGGAGCTCGGCGAGGTCCTGGACGCGGTCCCCGCGGGCACGACCTCGTCGGTGGTCAGCATGCTGGCCGTCGACGACCCCGCGCTGGTGAGCGAGGACCGCACCGCCACTCAGGTGCTGGTGTCCCTCGCCGGGGGGAGCCAGGACGAGTACCTCCGCCACTACGACGAGCTGGCCCCGGTGCTCCGCGACACCGACCTCGAGGTCGACCTGGCCGGCGCCTTCGCCGTGTACGACGACGTCAACGAGACGACCTCGAAGGACCTCAAGCGCGCCGAGCTGGTCTCGATGCCGATCGTCGTCCTGCTCGCGCTGCTGATCTTCGGCAGCCTCGTCGCGGCCCTCATGCCGGCGCTGGTGGGGCTGGTCGCCATGCTCGGCGCACTCGCGGTGGTCCGGGTGATCGCCGGGCTCACCGAGGTCTCGATCTTCTCGGTCAACGTCATCTCGCTGCTGGGCATCGGCCTGGCCATCGACTACGCCCTCTTCGTGGTCAGCCGGTTCCGTGAGGAGCTGGCGCTGCTGCCCGTCGACGACCCGCAGGCGTCGGCGACCGCCGTACGCCGGACGATGGCGACCGCCGGCCGCACCGTGCTCTTCTCCGGGCTCACCGTGGCGGCCGCGATGGCCAGCCTGCTGATCTTCCCGCAGGCCTTCCTGCGGAGCATGGGGTACGGCGGGATCGCCGCCGTGCTGGTCGCCATGCTCGCCGCGCTGACGATCCTGCCGGCCACGCTGCGCCTGCTCGGCCGGCGCGTCGACGCCGGCCGGCTGCCCTGGCGGCGGGGCCGCCCGGTCGAGGGCGACCACGGCCGCTGGGCCGCGCTGGCCCGCGGCGTGATGCGACGCCCGGTGGCCGTCATCGCGGTCACGACGGTGGTGCTGCTGGCGGTCGCCTCACCGTTCCTGGGGGCCCGGTGGGGCAGCGTCGACTACCGCGTCCTGCCCGACGAGGCGCCGTCGCACGTCGCCGCGGTCAAGGCCAACGAGCTCTTCGGGCCGGAGACCTCGACGGCCACGCTGCTGCTGGAGGGCGCCGACCAGGCCGACGTGGCGGCGTACGTCGCGGCGGTCGAGGACGTGCCCGGCGTGGCCGGCGTCCAGCCGGTGGCCGAGCGGGCCGGCACGACGCTGCTGCGGGCCAGCTGGGAGGGGAACAGCCAGACCGAGCGGTCCCAGCAGGTCGTCGAGGCGTTGCGCGAGGTCGACCCCCGGACCGGCACGGCCCTGGTCGGCGGCCTCACCGCCGACACCGTCGACCTGGTCGACTCGGTGGGCGACCGGCTGCCGTGGATGGGCCTGATCGTGGTGGCCGTGATGCTGGTGCTGCTCTTCGTCGCCTTCGGCTCGGTGGTCCTCCCGGTCAAGGCGGTGGTGATGAACATGCTGTCGATCACCGCGTCGTTCGGCGTGGTGACCTGGATCTTCAACGACGGCAACCTCTCGGGCCTGCTGGGCTTCACCCCTCAGGGCTACCTCGACGCCACCCAGCCGATCCTCATGCTGGCCATCCTCTTTGGGCTGTCCATGGACTACGAGGTCTTCCTCCTCTCCCGCGTCCGCGAGCAGTGGGACCGCACCGGCAGCCCTTCGACGAGCTCAGGACACCGCAATGACGTCGCGGTCGCGACGGGGGTGCAGAAGACCGGCCGGATCATCACCAGCGCCGCGCTCCTGCTGGGGGTCGTGATCGGCGCCTTCGGCTCCAGCGGCATCGTGTTCATGAAGATGCTCGGCATCGGCATGCTCGTCGCCCTGCTCATCGACGCGACGGTGGTGCGCGCGCTGCTGGTGCCCGCGACGATGAAGCTGCTCGGGCGGTGGAACTGGTGGGCGCCGGGGCCGCTCGCGCGGTGGTGGGAACGGCACGGCTTCCGCGAGGGACGCGAGCCCGGCGAGCCGCAGCCGGCCGGTGCCGTGCCCGAGCGCGCCCCGGCCCCGGTCTGAGACTCGGTGGGGAATGGCCCACCTGGCGGCCAATCCTGTCGCTTCTCGGCCATGGCATCGGCAGGGAAGCGTCAGCATCCCAGGTTTACTTGGGATGTTGACGCTCCCCCGTCATCCCAACAACGCGCCCACGTGCGCCGGCACCGACAGCGCGCCGCCGGGGACCAGCTCCACCCCGGTGGGGGTGGCGAAGAGGACCTCGGCGTCGGGGTCGACGGTGAGCGTGGCCGGCTCGTCGCCGAAGTTGACCACCATGAGCACGCCGCTGCGCTCCATCGTGAACAGCCGGGTCTCGTCGTCGGCGGTGCACGCCACTGAGCCGAACGACGGGTCGGTGAGCGCGGGGACCGAGCGACGCAGCGCGGCCAGCCGGCGGTAGACGTCGAGCAGCACGGCGTGCCGACCCGACGACGCCTCGGACCAGTCCAGCTTCGAGCGCTCGAAGGTGGCCGGGTCCTGCGGGTCGGGCACGACCGCGGGGTCCCAACCCATCTTCGCGAACTCCGCGATCCGGCCCTCCGCCGTCGCCTTGCCGAGCTCGGGCTCCGGGTGGGAGGTGAAGAACTGGAACGGCGTGGAGGCCGCCCACTCCTCGCCCTGGAAGAGCATCGGCGTGAACGGACCCGCCAGCGTCAGCATCGCCGCGCACGCCAGCTGGTCGTCGTCGAGCACCTCGGTGATCCGGTCGCCGACGGCCCGGTTGCCGATCTGGTCGTGGTTCTGCGAGCAGACCACGAGCCGCCAGGTCGGCACGGTCGCGGTGTCGATCGGCACCCCGTGCTCGCGCTCGCGGAAGGAGGAGTAGGTGCCGTTGTGGAAGAACCCCTCCTCGCAGACCTTCTTGAGCGCCGACAGCGGCTCGAAGTCGGCGTAGTAGCCGGTGGTCTCGCGGGTCAGCGCCACGTGGACGGCGTGGTGGAAGTCGTCGCTCCACTGCGCGTCGAGGCCGTAGCCGCCCGCCTCGCGGGGCGTGATCAGGTGCGGGTCGTTCAGGTCGGACTCGGCGATGAGGGTCAGCGGTCGGCGCAGGTGGGCCGAGAGCGCGGCGACCTCGATCGCCATCTCCTCGAGCAGGTGCACCTCCGAGGAGTCCTCGAGCGCGTGCACGGCGTCGAGCCGCAGCGCGTCGACGTGGTAGTCCTGCAGCCACATCCGCACGTTGTCGAGGATGTAGCGGCGGACCTCGGCCGATCCCTCGCCGTCGAGGTTCAGCAGGTCGCCCCAGGTGTTGCTGCCGCTCTTGAGGTACGGCCCGAAGAGCGGCAGGTAGTTCCCGCTGGGACCGAGGTGGTTGTAGACGACGTCCTGGACGACGCCGAGGCCCGCCTGGTGGCAGGCGTCGACGAACCGCTGGTAGGCCTCCGGCCCGCCGTACTGCTCGGCGACGGTGTGCCACAGCACGCCGTCGTACCCCCAGTTGTGGGTCCCGTTGAAGCCGTTGACTGGCAGCAGCTCGACCAGGTCGACGCCGATGTCGCGGAGGTGGTCCAGCCGCCCGATCGCGGCGTCCAGCGTCCCCTCGGGCGTGAACGTGCCGACGTGCAGCTCGTAGACCACCGACCCGGGCAGCTGCCGGCCGGTCCAGGCCTCGTCGCCCCAGTCGTACGCCGTGGGGTCGAAGGTCCGCGACAGCTCGTGCACACCGCCGGGCTGCCGGCGCGAGCGCGGGTCCGGTCGCGGGTCGTCGGAGTCGTCGACCAGGTAGCCGTAGTCGACGTGGTCGTGATCGGCGGCTGCCGGCAGCGGCTCGGCCGGCGTCCACCAGCCGTCCTCGCCGCGTGCCATCTCGATGATGGACCCGCCGACGTTGTCCCCGCAGAGGAGTCGCATCCGCGTCGGCTTCGGCGCCCAGACGTCGAACGGGCCGCGGGTGGGTCGGGGCATCAGTCCTCCTTGACGAGCAGGGCCACGGGGCAGCGGTCGAGCAGCTCGGCCAGCCGGTCCGTCGCCGGCCGGTCGGCCACGACGTCGTGCCAGCGGCCGGGGGGCAGGTCCAGCGTGGTGTCGCCCCAACCGCCGCGGGCGGCCAGCCCGACGGGGAGGCGGGTGACGACGGCGATCGCCCCGCCGCGGTCGTAGGCGAGCACGTGGTCGGTCGCCGACCCGTGCGCGCCGACCGGGGCGTAGGACGTGAACAGGTCGGCACGCTCCCGGCGCAGGGTCAGCGCCGCGTGCACGACCCGCAGCTTGGCGGTGCCCGGGTCGTCCAAGGCGCCGTCGAGCGCGGCCCCGAGCGACGGCGAAGTGTCGAGGAGGGCAGCGCGCCGGTCGAAGTCGACCGGTCGCCGGTTGTCGGGGTCGACCAGGGACTGCTCCCACAGCTCGCTGCCCTGGTAGACGTCCGGCACGCCGGGGATCGTGATCGCCAGCAGCTTCGCCGTCAGGGCGTTGACCCAGCCGGGACCGACGATCCGCGCGAGCAGGTCCTCGATCGTCGCGCGCACCTCGTCCCGGTCGAACGCCGCGTCGACGGCCGCGTGGACGGCCGCCTCGTAGGCCTCGTCCGGCTCGGTCCACGTGGTCCGGTCACCGGCTTCGCGCATCGCCTTCTCGGCGTACCCGTGCAGGCGGTCGCGCAGGTCCGGGTCCGTGGGCAGCCACGCGCCCAGGACCGCCTGCCACAGCAGCGAGGCGAAGCCCGGGTCGGGCAGCGGCACGAGCTCGAGCAGCCGGTTGAGGGTGCGCTCCCACTCACCAGGGACCTCCGCGAGGGCCGTGATCCGGGCCCGGACGTCCTCGCCCCGCTTGGTGTCGTGGGTGGAGAGCGTGGTCATCGCGTGCGGCCAGGTGGCTTGGCGCTCGGCCATCGCCTCGTGGAAGCCGGCCGGGTCGAGCGAGAAGACGCTGGGGTCGCCGCCGACCTCGTTGAGGGAGGTGAGGCGGGAGTACCGGTAGAAGGCGCAGTCCTCGACGCCCTTGGCCATCACCATGCCGCTCGTCTGCTGGAAGCGGCGGGCCGGCGGGGTCCACGGGTCGCTCAGGACCGGCAGCAGGACGTCGAACGTCGCCTCCAGGTCCGGCCGCTCGGCGCGAGCCCGCGCGAAGGCGTGCTCGAGGTGCTCCTGGCCCTCGGGCAGGTAGGAGCGGTAGACGGGGAAGCAGGCCAGCAGCTCGGCGACGGCGTCGACGACGCGGTCGGTGGAGGCGGCCGCGCGCTCCGCGGGGTCCCAGGAGTCGGGCAGCAGCCGGCGGACCTCGCGGGTGATCCGGCGGACCTCGCTGTTGAGGATCCCGTCGGCCACCTCCCGCTTGGTCCCGTGCACCATCCGCTCCCAGTCGACCGGGCCGCCGCGCAGCCGGGCCTCGAGCGCGTCCAGCGGGGCCTGGCCGGCCGGGTCGGTGAGCACCCGGTCGATGGAGGCGAGCGCGTCGTACCCGGTGGTGCCGGCCGTGGCCCAGGAGGTGGGCAGCTCCTCGCCGGGCTCCAGGATCTTCTCGACGAGGACGTAGGCGCCGCCCGTGAGGTCGGCGAGGTCGTCGAGGTACCGCTTGGGGTCCCGCAGGCCGTCGGGGTGGTCCACGCGCAGGCCGTCGACCAGTCCCTCGTCGAACCAGCGCCGCACCTCGACGTGGGACTCCGCGAAGACCTCGGGGTCCTCGACCCGGAGGGCCGCCAGGGTGTTGATCGCGAAGAAGCGGCGGTAGTTGAGCCCGTCGTCGGCGACCTGCCAGTGCACCAGCTCGTAGTGCTGCCGGTCGTGGACGTCGTTCGGGTCGTCCCCCTCGGTCCACGTCTCGGGGGCCACGGGGTAGGTGTTGTCGTGGTAGAGCAGCTCGGCGCCGTCGGGGGTGTCGACCACGCGCAGGTTGCGGATCCGCGTCCGCCCGTCGGGGAGCTCCTCGACGTCGTCGTCCCCGATGACGGGGATCCGGATCCGGCCGTCGCCGGCCGCCCACTCGATGTCGAAGGCCGTGGCGTGCTCGGAGGCCCGGCCGAGCTTGAGGACGTCCCACCACCAGGCGTCCTCCGAGGGCGTGGCGACGCCGACGTGGTTGGGGACGATGTCGACCAGGACGCCCATCCCGAGCCTCCGCGCCTCCGCGGAGAGCGCGGCCAGGCCTTCCTCGCCACCGCGGGCGGGGTCGATCCGGTCGTGGGCGACGACGTCGTACCCGTGGGTGCTGCCCGGCTCCGCCGCCAGCAGGGGGGAGAGGTAGACCCAGTCCACGCCGAGCGCGTGGAGGTACGGCAGGCGGCGCGCCGCCTCGAAGAGGTCGAACTCCTCGCTGATCTGGAGCCGGTAGGTGCTCACCGGCACCCGGGTCGTCTGCTCGGCGTGCTTCCCGGGCATCCTCACTCCTGCTCGACGAGCGCGGCCACCGACGCCGCGACCGAGTAGTCGACCTCCGCCTCCGGGGCGGAGTGCTGCTGCAGGACGACCAGGCTGTGGGCCTCCAGCTCCAAGGTCGAGCCGGGGGCCAGCGCGGTCGCGTCGCTCTCGAAGCCGGTGTCGAGGAAGACGTCCCACGCCTCGGCGTACTCGTCCGGCGGCAGCGTCACCTGGCACGCGCCTCCGGCGTTGAAGTAGAGCAGGAAGTGGTCGTCGGTGATCCGTTGGCCACGCTCGTCGAGCCCGGCGATGCCGTCCCCGTTGAGGTACATCCCGATGACCTGCAGGCCGTTGGTCCAGTCGCCGTCCTCCATGGGCCGGCCCTCGGGGTGCAGCCAGACGATGTCGTTGAGCCGCTCCCCGTCGCCGGCGCGCACCTCGGTGCCGGTGAAGAAGCGCTTGCGGCGGAACGTCGGGTGCTCCTTGCGCAGCCGCGAGATCGCGGCGGTGAACTCGATCAGTGCGTGGTCGGCGCGGTCCCAGTGCATCCAGGCGATCTCGGAGTCCTGGGCGTAGGTGTTGTTGTTGCCGTCCTGGGTCCGGCTCATCTCGTCGCCGTGGAGCAGCATGGGCACGCCCTGGCTCAGCAGCAGCGTGGCCAGGAAGTTGCGCTGTTCCCGGGCCCGCGCGGTGAGGATCTCCGGGTCGTCGGTGGGCCCCTCGGCGCCGTGGTTCCACGACCGGTTGTGGCTCTCGCCGTCGTTGTTGTCCTCGCCGTTGGCGTCGTTGTGCTTCTCGTTGTACGACACGAGGTCGCGCAGCGTGAAGCCGTCGTGGGCGGTGACGAAGTTGATGCTGGCGAACGGTCGACGGCCCGAGTGCTCGTAGAGGTCCGAGGAGCCCGCGAGGCGGCTGGCGAACTCCCCGAGGGACGGCTCGCCGCGCCAGAAGTCGCGGACGGTGTCGCGGTAGGCGCCGTTCCACTCCGTCCACTGCGGCGGGAAGCCGCCGACCTGGTAACCGCCCGGCCCGACGTCCCACGGCTCGGCGATCAGCTTCACCTGGCTGACCACCGGGTCCTGCTGCACGAGCTCGAAGAAGGTCGCGAGGCGGTCGACCTCGTAGAACTCGCGGGCGAGGGTGGAGGCGAGGTCGAAGCGGAAGCCGTCGACGTGCATCTCGGTGACCCAGTACCGCAGCGAGTCCATGATCAGCTGCAGCGAGTGCGGATGGCCGACGTTGAGGCTGTTGCCGGTGCCGGTGTAGTCCATGTAGTAGCGCTTGTCGTCGTCCACGAGGCGGTAGTACGCCTGGTTGTCGATGCCGCGGAACGACAGCGTCGGGCCGAGGTGGTTGCCCTCGGCGGTGTGGTTGTAGACCACGTCGAGGATGACCTCGATGCCCGCCGCGTGCATCGCCTTGACCATGCTCTTGAACTCCTGGACCTGCTGGCCCAGGGCCGCGGGGTCGCCGGCCGTGGCGGCGTACTCGTCGTGCGGTGCGAAGAAGCCGAGGGTGTTGTAGCCCCAGTAGTTGCGCAACCCCTTCTCCTGCAGGGTGCTGTCCTGGACGAACTGGTGGACCGGCATCAGCTCGATCGCGGTCACGCCCAGCTTCTGGAGGTGCTCGAGGACCGAGGGGTGCGCCAGGGCGGCGTAGGTCCCGCGCTGCTCCTCGGGGATCTCCGGGTGCAGCTGGGTCAGCCCCTTGACGTGCGCCTCGTAGATGAAGCTCTCGCTGTAGGGGATGTAGAGCTGCCGGTCACCCTCCCAGTCGAAGAACGGGTTGATCACGACGGCCTTGGTCATGTGGCGCGCGGAGTCGTCGTCGTTGCGGGAGTCCTCCTCGCCGAAGTTGTAGGCGAAGAGCGACTGGTCCCACCGGATCTCGCCGGCCGTGGCCTTGGCGTAGGGGTCGAGCAGCAGCTTGTTGGGGTTGCACCGCAGGCCCTCGGTCGGGTCCCAGGGCCCGTGGACGCGGTAGCCGTACCGCTGCCCGGGCTGCACCTGCGGCAGGTAGCAGTGCCAGACGTGGGCGTCGACCTCGGTCACCTCGATCCGGGTCTCCACGTCCTCGCCGTCGTCGCCGGTGTCGAACAGGCAGAGCTCGACCCGATCGGCGACCTCGCTGAACAGGGCGAAGTTGGTGCCACTGCCGTCGAAGGTGGCTCCGAGCGGGTAGGGGTGCCCGGGCCAGACCTCGAGGGCGGGCGCGGTGGTGGGATCGGTCAAAGCTCAGGCCTCCGTGACATCCAGCAGGAGTGCTACCGATACCCACGTGCGGCCGGCCGACACCACCGCGGGGGGAGCGTGGGGGCCGCCCGGCTCGGCCACGTGACGAGGCACACCGGCGACGATAGGGCTACCGGCGAGTAGGATCGGGCGCATGAAGCGCGACATCTACGACGAGGACCACGAGGCCTTCCGCGCCTCCGTACGTGAGTTCCTGGAGCGCTCGGTCGTCCCGCACGTCGAGGAGCACGCCGAGGCCAAGGCCATCCCGCGCGAGTTCTGGCTCGAGGCCGGCAAGCAGGGCTTCCTGGGGCTCGAGATCCCCGAGGAGTACGGCGGCGCAGGCGCCGGCGACTACCGGTTCAACGCGGTCATGGCCGAGGAGCTGTCAAAGGTCAACGCCGCGCTCGGCTCGTGCTGGGGCATCCATGCCGACATCACCGCGCCGTACCTCGTCGAGCTCGGCACCGAGGAGCAGAAGCAGCGCTGGCTGCCCGGCGTGGCCTCGGGCGAGATCCTGCTCGCGATCGGCATGACCGAGCCCTCCGGCGGCTCCGACCTCGCCGCGCTGAAGACCACCGCCGTCCGCGACGGCGACGACTGGGTCATCAACGGCTCGAAGACCTTCATCACCAACGGCTTCTCCGCCGACCTGGTCGTCACCGCGGTGCGCACCAGCCCGGAGAAGAAGGCCCGCGGCATCACGCTCTTCGCGATCCCGGCGACCGCGGAGGGCTTCAGCCGCGGCCGCAAGCTCGACAAGGTCGGGCAGCCCGAGTCCGACACCGCCGAGCTGTTCTTCGAGAACGTCCGGCTCTCCGACGACCACGTCGTCGGCGAGGTCGACATGGGCTTCATCCACATGATGCAGAAGCTCCCGCAGGAGCGGCTCGGCTGCGCGATCTCCAACCTCGCGCACGCCAAGCAGATCTTCGACGAGACGGTGGCCTACACCAAGGAGCGCACCGCGTTCGGCGCCCCGGTCGGCAGCTTCCAGCACAACAAGTTCCTCATGGCCGAGATCGACACCCAGCTCGACGTCAGCCAGGCGTTCGTCGACCGCTGCGTCGAGCTCCACGACGAGGGCGAGCTGTCGCCGGTCGACGCGGCCAAGGCCAAGCTGTGGACCTCCGACATCCAGAACCGGATCCTCGACCACTGCGTGCAGCTGCACGGCGGCTACGGCTTCATGAACGAGTACCGCGTGGCCCGCGCCTGGCGCGACGCCCGGGTGTCGCGGATCTGGGCCGGCTCCAACGAGATCATGAAGGAGCTCATCGGCCGCGACCTCGGTCTCTGACCGGGGCCGCCCGTGCGGATGTTCGCGGCCCTGGTGCCGCCCGACCACGCCGTCGAGGACCTCGAGGAGTTCCTCGAGCCGCGGCGCGACGCCGGGCGGAGCCAGGGCGGGTTCCGGTGGGCGGGGGCCGACCAGGTCCACCTGACCCTCGCGTTCTACGCCGACGTGCCGGTGCGGGCGCTCGACGACCTGGTCGAGCGGCTCGGCCGCGCGGCGGCGCGGCGCACGCCGTTCGAGGTGCGGGTGACCGGCGGCGGCGCGTTCCCGGACGTCGCCCGGGCGCGGGTGTTGTGGGCGGGGCTCGGCCTCGACGAGGCGGGGGCGACCGAGCTGGACCGGCTCGCCACCGGCTGCCGCTCGGCGGCCGTCAAGGCCGGCGTGGCCGTCGACGGGCAGCGGTTCCGCCCGCACCTCACCGTGGCCCGGCTCGGGCGCCCGGCCGAGGTCACCCGCTGGGTGCGCCTCCTGGACTCCTACGCCGGGCCGGCGTGGACCGCCGACCGGGTCGCTCTGGTCGAGTCCCACCTCGGCCAGGGGCCGCGGGGCCGGCCGCGCTACGACGTGGTCGAGGAGCTGCCGCTCGGCTGACCCGCGCGGCCGGCGGTCCTGGCTGTCCCTAGCCGGCCACGCCGTAGAGCCGGTCGCCGGCGTCGCCGAGGCCGGGCACGATGTAGCCCTTGTCGTTCAACCGCTCGTCGAGCGCGGCGGTGACGACGGTGACGGGCACGTCGAGGCCCTCGAGCTCCCGCTCGAGCCGCTCGCAGCCCTCGGGCGCGGCGAGCAGGCAGAGCGCGGTGATGTGGTCGGCACCGCGGTCGGTGAGGAACCGGATCGCCGCGGCGAGGGTGCCGCCGGTGGCGAGCATCGGGTCGAGGATGTAGCACTGCCGGCCCGACAGGTCCGCGGGCAGCCGCTCGGCGTACGTCGAGGCCTCGAGGGTGTCCTCGTTGCGGACCATCCCGACGAAGCCGACCTCGGCGGTCGGGAGCAGCCGCATCATCCCGTCGAGCATGCCGAGGCCCGCGCGCAGGATCGGCACCACCAGCGGCTTGGGGGAGGCGAGCGTGACGCCGGTGGTCGGGGCGACAGGCGTCCGGATGTCGAGGTCCTCCACGCGCACGTCGCGGGTGGCCTCGTAGGCCAGCAGGGTGACCAGCTCGTCGGTCAGGTGCCGGAACGTCGGAGAGTCGGTCTGCACGTCGCGGAGCACGGTCAGCTTGTGGGCGACGAGCGGGTGGTCCACGACGTGGGTGCGCATGCCGGAACTCTAGAGGCCGCCTCGACGCCCGGCTCACCGCAGCCTCGACCGCAGCCTCGACCGCGGGCTCCGCCGTAAGGGGGTTGGCCGGGGGCCGTCGCTCTGCCACTCTGGACGGGCTCGGTTCCCCGCCCGGCCGGAGGAGGATGCCATGCCCGACCACGACGACGACGTCGACTTCGCGCTGGCGGCCTACCGCGAGGAGGGCGTGTGGACGGTCGCGGAGATCACCCACGACCACCTGGACGACGTGGCGACGCTCGCGGGCGCGCTGCGGCGCTTCCCCGGCGACGCCGGGGCGGTGGGGCTGGTGGCGGTGGACGAGGACTTCTTCGTCGTGGTCCGGGTCGCCGGGGCGAGCACGCGGGTGCTGCTCTCCGACGTCACCGCGGCCGACGAGTGGGAGCTGGCCGCCTCGGCCCTCGAGCACCTGCACCTGCCGATGCCGGACGACGAGGACGACCAGGTGCCCGCCGGTGACCTCGACGTCTTCGCCGACCTGGGCGTCTCCGCGATGGAGCTCGGGGTGCTGCTGGACGACGACGACCTCTACCCCGACGAGGTGCTCTCGGAAGTCTCGCGGCGGCTCGGCTTCGGCGAGCTCTTCGACGACGCGGTGGGGCTCACCTCGGCGTGACCGTGACGGATCGCTGGCGGGAGCCGATGCTCACCGCCCTCGCCGAGGCGCGCGCCGCGCTGGCCACGGGTGACGTACCCATCGGTGCCGTGGTGCTGGGCCCGGACGGCTCTGCCCTGGGGCTCGGCCGGAACGTGCGCGAGGCCGAGGCTGACCCGACCGGCCACGCGGAGGTGGTGGCGCTGCGCGCAGCGGCGCGCGCCCGAGGGGAGTGGCGGCTCGACGGCTGCACGCTCGTGGTGACCCTCGAGCCGTGCACGATGTGCGCCGGCGCCGCGGTGCTGGCCCGGGTCGAGCGGATCGTCCTCGGCGCGTGGGACGAGAAGGGCGGCGCGGTCGGCAGCCTGTGGGACGTCGTGCGCGACCGCCGGCTCAACCACCGGCCGGAGGTGGTGGCCGGCGTCCTCGCCGACGAGTCGGCCGAGCTGCTCGAGGACTTCTTCCGCCGGCACCGCTGACGCCGCTGCCCTGCCGAAGTTCTGCGGCAACCCTGCCGCGGCCGAGGCGATTTCCGGGGCTCCGCGTCGCTCCGGTACATTCTCCGGCGGTGGCGTGTCCGAGCGGCCTAAGGAGAACGCCTCGAAAGCGTTTGTGGGTGCAAGCCCACCGAGGGTTCAAATCCCTCCGCCACCGCCGTGTGATGTCCCAGGGCATGGGGGCTCCCGGATCCACGACTGTGGGTCCGGGAGCTGTCATTTCGGGGACCTACCATCACGGGCATGGACAACTTCGGCGTCTTCGCGAACTCGGTGCTCGTGCTCGCGATCATCTTCGTCGTGGTAACCCTGCTCGCCCTGGCGCTGTGGCTGTGGGCGCTCGTCGACGCGCTGCGCTTCACCGAGCAGGAGTGGGAGGCCGCCGGTCAGAGCCGGAACCTCTGGCTGGTCCTGCTGGTCGGGGCGCTCCTCGCGGGCATCCCGTTCGTCGCGGCGCTGGTCTACCTCTTCTGGCCCCGCCCGGCCCTGAAGCGAGCCCGGCAGGGCTGATCGACGCGCACGCTGGTCCGGTCAGGACGTCGGGCGCTGCTCGGGGGTCGTCGTGGGCGGGGGCGCGCCCAGCTCCGCGGCGAGGCTCGCCGCGCAGCGCGCCACGTAGCTGCCCATCTCCTCCAGGCGGTCGCCGAGTCGTGACCGGGGCGCGCTGATGTTGACGGCCGCGACGATGTCCCCCGAGGCGTCGCGGACGGGCGCTGAGGCAGCCACCACGCCGTCCTCCAGCTCCGCGTCGGAGGTGGCGTACCCGCGGGCCCGGATGCGGGCGAGCTCGGCGTGCAGCGACTCG
This sequence comes from Nocardioides ureilyticus, assembly GCF_051280745.1. Lineage (NCBI taxonomy): Bacteria > Bacillati > Actinomycetota > Actinomycetes > Propionibacteriales > Nocardioidaceae > Nocardioides > Nocardioides ureilyticus. The sequence goes on from NZ_JBNCOG010000033.1 coordinate 30,907, forward strand.
AGGTCGCGGACGAGGAGCCGACCCGGCTCGGGGTCGGTCAGCAGAGAGAACATCCCGGGGTCCGGCGATTCCTGGGGGCTGACCAGCGCGGCGTCGTGCCCGTGGGCGGCGTACCAGGTGTCCACGGAGCTGCGGTCCCAGTCGCTGAGCAGGACCCGCCCCGACGGTGTCCGCCAGGCCGCGGTCGTCGTGCCGGCCCAGTTGTTCGTCCCGACGACCTGCGAGCTCAGCTCGCTGTGCAGGGTCAGGACGTTCCCGCCTCGAAGCGCGCACAGGTGCGTGGTCTCGCGGGTGCGCGCTGCCATCTGCCGCAGGAGCGGCCGCGCCCGCTGGACGAGATGAGCCTCCCGGGTGCGGGCGGCAAGCGCGTACAGCCGTGGGCCGAGCCGGTAGGTCGACCGCTCCGGGTCCCGATCCAGCAGCCCGGCGTCGGCGAGGGTTGCCAACGCGCGGGAGACCGCGGCCTTGTCGCGGCCGAGCAGCTCGGCGACCTGCAGCACCCGGAGACCTCCCTCGCGCTCGACCTCGGGCGCGCCCAGCACGTCGAGGATCTCGACGTCGCGGGCGAGCCCGGAGGAGTTCCTGCGGCCTGGCGCGGATCCTCGGGAGGCTCTTGACGGCGCGTCCATGACGGCACCCTAGACCGCCGTTGCCATATTCACAACGCCTGTTGTGCGCAGTGAGCCGCGACTGCCAGGGTCGCGGCACGGCGTGTGAAGCACGTCACGGACCAGGAGAAGGGGAGGGCGACAATGCTGCGAACGACGACCGGCTGGCTCGCCACCGCGGACGCCTTCCGCGGTCTCGACGGCTTGGGGACGTTCCTCGACCGGCGGTCGGACGACCTCACCGAGATGCTCGTCGACCACCTGGTGGTCGTCGCCCTCTCCGTGGGCATCGCGACGGCGGTCAGCATCGGGATCGGCCTGCTCGTGTGGGACCGGCCGGTGGGCCGGGCCGTCGCCGTCACCTCGAGCGCCGTCGTGCTGACCGTCCCCTCCCTTGCCCTGCTCGCGATCCTCAGTCCGCTCTTCGGGCTCGGCTGGGGACCGACGGTGACGGCGCTGGTGCTCTACTCGATGCTGCCCATCGTCCGGAACACGGTCGTCGGTCTCCGCGAGGTACCGGCCCATGTGCTCGAGTCCGCCCGCGGGATGGGAATGACGCGCGGCCGGGTCCTGGTACGCATCCAGCTGCCCATGGCCTGGCCGGTGATCCTGACCGGCATCCGCGTCGCCAGTCAGCTGGCCATCGGCATAGCCGCCATCGGCGCGTACGTCGCCGGCCCGGGCCTGGGCCAGTACATCTTCAAGGGCCTCTCGTCGCTCGGGTCCGTCAACGCGCTCAACTACGCGCTGACCGGCACCGCCGGCGTCGTGCTCCTCGCGCTCGCGGTCGACGCCCTCTTCATCCTCATCACCCGCCTCACGACACCGAGGGGTCTCCGTGCCTGACCAGAGCACCAGCCTGTTCCCGTCCTCCGCCGCGACTCGCGGCGGCGTGAGCATCGAGCTCGACGGCGTGACCAAGACCTATCCCGGCCAGTCGACGCACGCGGTCGAGAACTTCTCGATGAAGATCCACCCCGGGGAGCTGATCATGCTCGTCGGCCCCAGCGGCTGCGGGAAGACGACCACCATGAAGATGGTCAACCGCATCATCGAGCCGACGTCCGGCTCGATCCGCATCGACGGCGAGGACATCCTGAGCCTCTCGCCCGACGAGCTGCGTCGGCACATCGGCTACGTCATCCAGCAGATCGGCCTCTTCCCGCACATGACCATCGCGGAGAACGTCGCGACGGTGCCCCGGCTGCTCAAGTGGTCCAAGCAGCGGATCGCCGCGCGGGTGGAGGAGCTCCTCGAGACGGTCCAGCTCGACCCCGCCGTCTTCGCCGACCGCTATCCCCGCCAGCTGTCCGGCGGCCAGCAGCAGCGGGCGGGTGTGGCGCGCGCGCTGGCCGCGGACCCGCCGGTGATGCTCATGGACGAGCCGTTCGGCGCCACCGACCCCATCACGCGCGAGAAGCTGCAGTCGGAGTTCCTCAGGCTCCAGGCCGAGATCGGGAAGACGATCATCTTCGTCACCCACGACTTCGACGAGGCCGTCCGGCTGGGCGACCGGATCGCCGTCCTCAGTGAGCGGAGCCGGATCGAGCAGTTCGACACCCCGGGTGCCATCCTCGCGGCGCCGGCCAACGACTACGTCGCCTCGTTCATCGGCTCCGGCGCCGCGCTGAAGCGGCTCGCCCTCCTCCCGGTCGGCGCGGCGGCCCTCGCGCCCGTCGACGGCGCGCCGGGCCGGCCGACGATCCGGACGACGGCGTCACTGCGCGATGCGCTCGACCTGCTGGTGGTGACCGGCGCCGACGCGGTCGTGGTCGCCGACGACCAGGGGCGCCACCTCGGTCGGCTCCGGCACGCGGACATCTCCGCCGCCCTCGCCGGCCCCTCCCGCCACCGGGGCACGGCATGACGGCCCAGAGCGGCGCTGGCACGGCCGCGCACGTCGAGGCCGGGACCGCGGTCGCGGGCGGCCTCGGTGCCACACGTCGTACCAACGCCCTGAGGTTGCTCGTCGCCCCGGGCCTGGTGCTCCTCGCCGGCGCGGCCCTGTTCGGGTGGGTGCGCAGCCTGGAGCTCGACTCCATCGAGCGGCGCACGATCAACACCGACTACCTGCTCGACCGGGTCTGGGAGCACCTGCTGCTGTCGTTCGCCGCCGCTGCCCTCGTGGCCGTGCTCGCCATCCCTGTCGGGATCCTCGTGCACCGGGCCAGCTCACGGGTCCTGCGGGCGGTGGTCCTCGGCCTGGCCAACGTCGGGCAGGCGACCCCCGCCGTCGGCGTGGTCATCCTGCTGGCGATCGTCTGGCAGACCGGGTTCACGACGGCGCTGGTGGCCCTGGTGGCCTACTCGTTCCTCCCGGTGCTGCGCAACACGCTCACCGGCCTGGCCGAGGTCGATGCCCCTACCTGCGAGGCGGCCCGCGGGATGGGCATGACGAGGTGGCAGGTGCTGCGCAAGATCGAGTTGCCGCTGGCCTCTCCGGTGATATTGGCCGGGCTCCGGACCTCCCTCGTCTTCGCGGTCGGTGTCGCCACCATCGCGACCTTCATCAACGCCGGTGGCCTCGGCGACATGATCGTCAACGGATTGAAGCTCCAGCGCTATCCGGTGCTCATCGTGGGCTCCGCCCTCGTGGCGGCGATCGCCATCCTCATCGACTGGCTCGCCGGGCTGGTCGAGGAGTACGCCCGACCGCGGGGGCTGTGAGCTCTCGCCCATCCGGCCCTCCGGCGCGACGCGCTACCCGCGCCTCTCCGTCAGCAGCTCCACCTGCTCGGGCAGCCACTCCACCCACCACCCGTAAGGAAGCTCCATGAACAAGAGCATCGCCCCTGTCCTGCTCGGCGTGAGCCTGCTCGCGCTGACCTCCGCCTGCGGCGGCGACTCCTCCGGCTCCAGCGGCAGCGGGGAGCTGGACGGACTCACCGGGACCATCGGCTCCAAGGACTTCTCCGAGCAGTACATCCTCGCCCACATCACCGGCGAGCTGCTCAACGAGAACGGTGCCGACGTCGACGTCAACACGCAGCTGGTCGGATCCGCCAACGTGCGCGACGCCCTCGAGAACGGTGACTTCACCGGCTACTGGGAGTACACCGGCACGTCCTGGATCACCTACAACAAGGAGACCGAGCCGATCACCGACCCCGAGGAGCAGTTCGAGGCGGTCAAGGAGGCCGACGCCGAGCAGGGGATCGCCTGGCTGGAGCCGGCTCCGTTCAACAACACCTACGCCTTCGCCATCCGGGCGGACAAGGCTGCGGAGCTGGGCGTCGAGACGCTCAGCGACGTCGCGGCGCTGCCCGCCAGCGAGCAGACCTTCTGCATCGAGAGCGAGTTCAGCACCCGCGACGACGGATGGCCGGGCTTGAAGGAGGCCTACGGGTTCGACGTCACCGACGACAGCGTCACGATGCTTGACACCGGCGTCATCTACACCGCGACCGCTGAGGGAGACGACTGCAACTTCGGTGAGGTCTTCGCGACCGACGGTCGCATCCAGGCGCTCGACCTGAAGGTGATGGAGGACGACCAGAGCTTCTTCCCGGTCTACCAGGGCGCCTTCTCCCTCGACGCCGAGACGCTGGAAGAGCACCCCGAGATCGCCGACGTCATCGCCGAGGTCTCGCCCCTGCTCACCACGGAGAAGATGCAGGAGCTCAACGCCCGAGCCGACGTCGACGGCGAGGACCCCGAGGACATCGCGATCGACTTCCTCATCGAGGAGGGACTCATCGATGGGTGAGCCCGCGTACGCCGTCGGCGAGTCGTTCATCGGCTCCGGCGCCAACGCCGCGCACGTCAACACGGTGCTCGGCCGGCGGGGCGGGCCGGTCGGCACCGCGTGGGCCACCGCGCTCGCCACGCCCAGCCCGGGCCACGTCCCGTTCATGGCGGTCCTGCAGCCGGGTCTCCCCGTCGACCCGCCGACGCTCTTCGTCACCAAGGCAGCCCCGGCCGGGGACGAGCACGGCCGGATGATTTGGGGCCCCGCCCAGGCCGGCGTGGCCGGCGGTGTGGCCGACGCGGTCGCGGAGGACCTGCTCGCCGGCATCGACCTCGACGACGCCGTCCTGATCGTCGCGGTGTGGGTGAACCCCGCCGCCGACGACGCGGACGAGGTCTACCGCAACAACCGGGCCGCCACCCGCACGGCGCTCGCCAACGGCGCCCGCGGCCTGCCCAGCGCCGAGGACGTGCTCGCCGTTCGCGGTGCCGTCCACAACCCGTTCTACACACCACCAGACGCCGGCCCCGACCGGCCCACCGCGTGAGGACTCACCACATGCCGCACACCAACCCGCCCCGGGTCGGCTTCATCGGTCTCGGGAGCATGGGCTCCGGGATGACCCGGAACCTGCTGCGTGCCGGATTCCCGCTGGTCGTCCACGACGTCAGGGCGGAAGTCCTGGAGGAGTACGCCGCTCTCGGCGCAGAGCTCGCGGACTCGCCGGCGGACCTCGCGTCGCGCTCTGACGTGGTCATCACGATGCTGCCCACGCCGGCCGTCGTGAGCGAAGTGCTGACGGGGCCGGACGGCGTGCTCGCGGGCCTCGCCGAGGGCGCCACCTGGATCGACATGTCCACGTCCGTGCCGGCGGTCGCCGAGGACGTGCGCCGCCGGGTCGCCGGCCGGGGCATCTCGGTCATCGACGCACCGGTGAGCGGCATGGCGGTCGGCGCCGCGTCCGGCCGGCTGCAGATCTTCGTCGGCGGTGACGACGCTGAGGTCGAGCGCTGGCGCCCGGTCCTCGAGGCGATGGGCGATCCCGAGCGCATCCTGCACGTCGGTCCGCACGGTGCCGGCTACGCCGTGAAGCTGCTGATCAACCAGCTTTGGTTCTCCCACCTGGTCGCGACGGCCGAGGTGCTCGCGGTGGGGGTGCGGGCCGGGGTCGACCTCGGCGTCCTCCGCAGCGCGCTGATCGCCAGCCCCGCGAACAGCAACTTCTTGGAGCACGACGTCCTCTCCGTCCTCGAGCACGGCGACTACGACGAGGGCTTCGCCATCGCGCTCGCCTGCAAGGACCTCGGTCTCTCGACCGACCTCGCCGCAGCCGTCGGGATGCCGGTCGAGGTGTCGGCCCTGGTCGAGCAGGTCTACCGCCGGGCCCGTGCGTCGTACGGCGACCGCGCCGGCGAGATGACACCGTTCCAGCTGTACGAGGAGCTGGTCGGGCACCCGCTCCGGCTCGGGGCCACCGCATGAGCGCCCCGACCGACGAAGCCCTGCTGGCGGGGGTGCCGACCGGACTCCACGTCGACGGCGCCTGGCGCGACGCGGAGGGCGGCCGCCGGTTCGAGGTCACCGATCCCGCGACCGGGGACGGCCTCGCCTCGGTCGCCGACGCCTCACCGGCCGACGGCCTCGCAGCGCTGGCAGCGGCCGAGCGGGCGCAGGAGGAGTGGGCCCGGACGCCGGCCCGGGCGCGAGGGGAGATCCTGCGCCGGGGCTTCGAGGCCGTCACGGCGCGCTCGGAGGAGTTCGCGCGGCTGATCACGATGGAGATGGGCAAGCCGCTCGCCGAGAGCCGGGCGGAGGTCGCCTACGGCGCGGAGTTCCTCCGCTGGTTCAGCGAGGAGGCGCCTCGGGTGGCGGGCCGCTACGCCACCGCGCCGGACGGCGCCAACCGGCTCATGGTGCAGAAGCGACCGGTCGGTCCGTGCCTGCTCATCACGCCGTGGAACTTCCCGATCGCGATGGCCACCCGCAAGGTGGCCCCGGCGGTGGCCGCCGGCTGCACCGTGGTGCTCAAACCTGCCGACCTCACGCCGCTCACCTCGTTGCTGCTGACCCAGGTCCTTGTCGACGCGGGGCTGCCGCCGGGTGTGCTGAACGTCGTCACGACGACCGACCCCGCGGCGCTCAGCGGTCCGCTGCTGAGCGACCACCGGCTCCGCAAGCTCTCCTTCACCGGGTCCACGCCCGTGGGGCGTCGGCTGATGGCGGCAGCGGCCGAGCGGGTCCTCAAGGTGTCGATGGAGCTCGGCGGCAATGCGCCGTTCCTCGTCTGCGAGGACGCCGACGTCGATGCCGCCGTCGAGGGGGCCGTCGTGGCGAAGATGCGCAACGGCGGCGAGGCCTGCGTCGCGGCGAACCGGATCCTGGTCCACCGGTCTGTCGCGGAGGAGTTCACCGAGAAGCTCACCGCCCGGCTCAGCGGCTTCGTCACCGGACCGGGCAGCGAGCCGGCCACCACGCTCGGGCCGCTCATCGACGAGCGCTCCCGCCGCAAGGTCGCCGGCCTCGTCGACGACGCAGTGTCGGCCGGCGCCAGGGTCCTCACGGGCGGCCGGGTGCCGGAAGGGCCTGGCTACTTCTACCCACCTACGGTGCTGACCGACGTCCGCGCCGACATGGCGATCGTCCAGCAGGAGATCTTCGGTCCGGTGGCCCCGGTCCTCGTCTTCGATGACGAGCACGAGGCGGTCCGCAGCGCGAACAGCTCGGAGTTCGGGCTGGTGTCGTTCGTGTTCACCCGTGACCTCGATCGGGCGCTCCGGCTTTCCGAACGACTGGAGTCGGGGATGGTCGGCATCAACACGGGCGTCGTGTCGAACCCCGCCGCACCCTTCGGGGGCGTCAAGGCCTCCGGGCTCGGGCGCGAGGGGGGTGTGGAGGGGATCGAGGAGTACCTCGAGACCGTCTACGTCGGCATCCGGGACCCCTTCGCCACGGAGAGGGGGCGGTGATGGACGAGCCGCTGGACCACCAGCAGCCGCCGACCGCCCAGGCGGAGCAGGCTCCGGGGGCGGTCGACGCCTTCAGCCTGGAGGTTTTCTCGCTCGCCGGGAAGCGCGCGATCGTCACCGGCGGGAACACCGGCCTCGGCCACGCCTTCTCGGTGGCTCTCGCCAGTGCTGGCGCGGACGTCTTCGTGCCCAGCATCGCCAAGGACGACGGCGTCACCGCGCGGGCGGTGACGGGCCACGGCCGCCGCTACGTGGCCATGCAGGCCGACCTCACTCGTCCCGGTGTGCCGAAGCAGGTCGTGTCCCGCTGCGTCGAGGAGCTGGGGGGGCTCGACATCCTGGTGAACTCCGCCGGGATCTGCCTGCTCGCCGACGTCGCGGACTTCGACCGCACGCAGTGGGACCCGATGGTCGCGGTGAACCTGACGGCCGCGTTCGAGATCGCCCACGCCGCGAGCGCCGAGATGGTGCGGCAGGAGGGCGGCAAGATCGTGAACATCGCCTCGCTGTTCTCCTTCCTCGGCGGTCAGCAGTCCCCGGCGTACGCCGCGACCAAGGCGGGCATCGTCGGGTTCACCAAGGCCTACTGCGACGAGCTCGCCCGGCACCACGTCCAGGTCAACGCCATCGCCCCCGGCTACTTCGCCACGGAGATCACGACGGCGACCCGGAGCGACCTCGACGCCAACCGCCGCATCGTCGAGCACATCCCGGCCGGGCGGTGGGGTGACCCCGCCGACCTCATGGGCGCGCTCGTCTTCCTCGCCTCCTCCGCCTCCGACTACGTCAACGGGCATGTGCTCGTCGTCGACGGTGGCTACCTCGTCCGCTGACCCTCCGGGCAGCCGCAACCACGAAGGAGACCCCATGGTCGCCTCCCGATCCA